>CAZZWJ010000076.1:0-10164 GCA_964657875.1 uncultured Solirubrobacteraceae bacterium | reverse complement strand
CGCCTCGTCGAGGACGGGGAGGATGACGTCGATCACGGGAGGGGAATCTAGGCGGGCGGTGACTCTGTTTCTCCGTGCGATCGCTAGCTTAAGATCGCGTGAGGGTTCTCGTCACCGGCGGCGCCGGCTTCATCGGCTCCCACATCGTCGATGCGCTGCTCGCCGAGGGCCACCAGGTGCGGGTCCTCGATGCCCTATTGCCGCTCGCCCACCGCCGCGCCCCGGACTACCTCGACCCCGAGGCCGAGATGATCGTCGGAGACGTCGCCGACCCCGACACGGTCGCGCGGGCCCTGGACGGCATCGATGCGGTCAGCCACCAGGCCGCGATGGTCGGACTCGGCGTCGATCTCGCCGACATGCCCGACTACGTCCGCCACAACGATCTCGGCACCGCGGTGCTGCTGCGGGCGCTCGTCGCGCGCGGGTTGGACGGTCCGCTCGCGCTCGCCTCGAGCATGGTCGTCTACGGCGAGGGGCGTTATCGGTGTCCCGAGCACGGCGAGGTGACCCCCCCGCCGCGCCGCGCCGCCGCGCTTGAGGCGGGACGCTTCGAGGCTCGGTGTCCGATGTGCGACGGCCCCCTGGAACCCGAGGCGATCGACGAGCTCGGCCGGCTGGATCCCCGCAACGTGTACGCCGCGACCAAGCTGCACCAGGAGCACCTCTGCGCCGCGGCCGCACGAGAAAGTGATCTGCGGGTCGTCGCGCTGCGTTATCACAATGTGTATGGCCCACGGATGCCGCGTGATACCCCCTACGCCGGCGTGGCCTCGATTTTCGCCAGCTCGCTGGCGGCCGGACGCTCGCCGCGGGTCTACGAGGACGGCGGCCAGCTGCGGGACTTCGTCCACGTGCGGGACGTCGCCCGGGCCAACCTCGCGGCCCTGGGCGCCGGCGGCGAGGGCGTGAGCACCGTCAACGTCGCCAGCGGGCAGCCCCGGTCGATCCTCGACATGGCGCAGGCGCTCAGCGATGCCCACGGCGCCGACGCACCCCGGCCGCAGGTGACCGGGGACTTCCGCCTCGGCGACGTCCGTCATGTCTTCGCCTCCGCGCAGCGCGCCCGCACCGAGCTCGGCTTCACGGCTCGGGAGGACTTCGCCGAGGGGATGACCGAGTTCGCCCACGCCCCGCTGAGGGCGTCGGCGTGAGCGACGCCACGCTGCTCGTGATCGCCAAGGACCCACAGCCGGGCCGCTCCAAGACCCGGTTGTGCCCGCCGTGTCAGCCCGAGCAGGCGGCCGCCCTCGCGGCGGCGGCGCTGCGTGACACGCTCGAGGTCGTGATGGCGGTCGACGTCAGCCGCCGGGTGCTCGTGCTCGACGGCGACGACCGCCGCTGGCGTCGGGCCGGGCTCGAGGTGATCGCCCAGCGTGGCGACGGCCTCGACGAACGACTCGAGGCCGCGTTCGCCGACATCGCCGGCCCGGCGCTGCTCGTCGGCATGGACACCCCGCAGCTCACCGCCGAGCTGCTCGTGGAAGGGCTCACCGCCCTGGAGGATCACGATGCGGTGCTCGGTCCCGCCGACGACGGCGGCTACTGGAGCGTGGGCCTGCGCGACGCGCCGGCGGGCAGCTTCACGGGGGTGCCGATGAGCGCGGGCGACACCCTGGCCCGCCAGCGTGAGCGCTTCGCCGCGCTCGGGCTCGCCACCTACGAGCAGACGACGCTCACCGACGTCGACACCATCGCCGACGCGCACGCGGTGGCCGCCCAGGCGCCGGGCTCGCGCTTCGCGGATGTGCTGGCGAGCATCGGATGACCTCCCCGCTCGCCGTCTACGCCCAGCTGCTCGCCGACACGACGGGACCGGCGGTCGCCCGCTTCGCCGACGGGAGGCACTCCCGGCCGCTCGTGGACCGCTGGACCGCGGGCGCCGATGCGGTCGACCGGCGGGCGCTGAGCGACCTCGAGGGACCGGTGCTCGACATCGGCTGCGGCCCCGGTCGCCATCTGCACGCGCTCGCCCACCGGGGCGTGTTCGGACTCGGCGTCGATCTCTCCCCCGTCGCCGTCGGTCTCGCCCGCGGCGGTGGCGGCCATGCGATCGTCGGTTCGATCTTCGACGAGCTCCCGCAGACCGGCGGCTGGGGCAGCGCGCTGCTGCTCGACGGCAACATCGGGATCGGCGGCTGCCCCCAACGGCTGCTGCGGCGAGTGCGGACGCTGTTGAGCCCCGGCGGGCGAGCCGTGATCGAGTGTGTCGGACCCGAGCTGCCCAGCCATCAGACCCAGCTGCGGCTGGAGTCCGTGGACTCGGTGAGTGACTGGTTTGACTGGGCCGAGGTGTCGACCACCGACGCCGATCGTTTCGTGACCGCCGCCGGGCTGGTCGTCGAGGAGCGCTGGGACGAGGCCGACCGCTGGTTCGTCGTCGCCCGTCGCGACGATGACGTCTGAGCCCGCTCGCTCAGACGCAAACGCAGCGGGAGGCCGCGCGTCAAGCCGGCGCGGGGAGGCGACGGTCGCGCAACGCGCCCGCCACCAGTGCCGCGAGCACCGGCAGGGCGAGCACCTCGGAGACGATCGCGATCAGGATCGCGGTGCGCAGCGTCGGCTCGTGGTAGCCGGCGAAGCTCGAGGTGAGGGCGATCACCAGTGACACCAGGGACCCGAGCGCGAGGCCGATCCCGCCGAGCGCCGCGAGCGTGCGCACGTCACCGTCGGGGCCGAGCAGCGCCACCGCGATCGCCGCGCCCCCGCCGGCGTTGAGCAGGAACAGCACGCCGACCCACGGCACATGGCTCATGAACTGCACGTACTGCTGAAAGTGCACCCCGGCGATCACCAGCACGAGCAGCGCGGCGAGGACCCGCAACGCCAACTGCCCGCGGGCGCTCATCACTGCACCACCGTGACCGTGCCGGTCATGAAGGCGTGAAAGACGCAGTGGTAGGGGTAGGTGCCGACCTTGGTGAAGGTGACGGTGCGGCTGTGGTGGAGGTTGATCGAGCCGGTGTCGAACGACGTGGTGTCGTTCGCGGTCGCGGTGTGGGCGGTCGGATCGTGGTTGGTCCACGTGATCTTCGTGCCGACCTTCACCGTGACCTCATCCGGGATGAACTTGTAGTTGGTGATCTGCACCGAGACGTGGCCGGAGCCGATCGCCGCCGGCCCGCTCGCCGCGGAGGGCGAGGGGGCGGCGGTCGAACCTGACGCGCCGGTTTTCACCAGCAGCGCGACGACGATGACGATGACCGCGACGAGCGTCGGGGCGAGGACCGCGGATGCCCGTCGCACGGTCATGCGACTACTTGATGTAGGGCCCGGCCGCGGCCAGGACCTGCTTGGTGGTGAGGGGCTTGTCGAAGGCGCCGTTGGGCGTGATCTTCTCCATCGTGACGAACGCCACCGACGCCGCGTGCCGGGCCTCGACCTGGACGATCGAGCCGGCGGCGGCGAGCAGCGCCTTGCTCTTCAGCGACGGGCCGGCACCGTTGTAGGCGCCGACGCCGACGTTCTCCAGCGCGTAGGCGAGCTTCAGGAATGCGGCCTGGTTGGTCGCCGGGAACGTGAACTTGGGCTTCTTGACGGGCTTGCCGCCGCCCGCCTTGATCGCCGAGATGAGCGCCGACACGTGGGCGGCCTCTTCCTCGCCGAACGTCTTGGCCAGCGACTTCGCCTGGCCGGTGAGACCGATGGCCTTGCCCTTGACCTTGTAGAAGTCGGTCTCCAGGTATTCGAGCGTGAGCGCGAAGTTGAGGATGGCCAGATCGCTCGTCGCATCCGCCGCGAAGGCGTTTGAGACGAACGGGGCGACGGCGGTGGCACCGTAGACGGCACCGGTGGCGAGGGCGCCCTTGAGCAGGAAGCTCGCGCGCGTCATGCCGTGGACCTCGATCGAGCCGAGCTCCGGGTTCAGGGAGTCAGTGGTGGTCATGTGAGATGTCCTCTTGCGGATCGTCGGGGCTAGGCGATGAACGGCGTGACGGCCTTCAGGACCGCCGCCATCGTCGCCGGCTTGGCAAACGCGCCATCGGGTGTCGGGTTCATCTTGTTGAGCACGTTGAGGATCGCGGCGTGGCGCGCCTCGATGCTGTGGATCGAGAGCGCCGCGGCGAGGACCTCGGGGCTCTGAATCAGGGGCGCCTGGCCCAGGTAGGCGGCGGCGCCGAGGTTCTCGACCGTGGCCGCGAGCTTCGCGACCGCGGCTGCCGACTTGACCGGGAACTTGCCCTTGGGCTTCGCAGCGGCGGGGCCGCCGAGCTTGAGCGCCAGCGCGTGGAGCGCCGTGACGTGGGCGGCCTCCTCGGCACCGAACTGCTTGAGGGTCGTCAGCGTCGAGCCCTTGAACAGCCCCGAGGCGGCGACCTTGGCGTAGAACTCCGACTCGAGGTATTCGAGCGTGAGCGCGTAGTTGACGATCTTCAAATCGCCGGAGCTCGCCGACGCGGACGAGCTCGATGTCGTGCTGCTGCTCGCGGGGGCTGCGGCCGCGCTCGTCGACGAGCTGGAGCTGGAGCTCGACGAGCTGCCGCAGGCCGCGATGAAAGCGGCGAGCGAGGTCGCCGCCGCGCCTCCACCGATGCCTTTGGCGGCCTTCTTGAGGAACTGCTTGCGCTCGACGTCGTCACGGGCGAGCCGTTGCACGATGCCGGTCTGCGGCGCCTCTTCCTGGGGTGTGAGCGTATCCGTCATGAAGCCTCCTGGGCGGGGGTGAATGCACGTCCTGCTACGGAGGGAGACGTCGATACGGATCAACGCGCTTTATTAAGAGAACCTAACTGATCCGGACGACCGCCCCGTGCGCACGCGCGCGCGACACACGGCCGCCCGACCCACCCGCCGGCCGCCGAACGGAACGCGTCATGCGACGTCCGCGGGCGCCCCGACCGCTCCGACCTCGAGCGCTTCGGTTTCGCCGCGAGCCCGGTTCTCCGCAACTCGTTGAGGGTACTGTTGAGGGCATGCGAGATGCGACGCTCGTCACCGGCGCCACCGGATATGTGGGCGGCCAGCTGGTCCGTCGCCTGCGGGCTGAGGGGCGTGTCGTCGGCGTCGCCGCTCGGGATCTATCGCGGGCCCACTTCGACGCCGGGGTGACCGTCCATGAGGCCGACATGCTCGACGCGTCGTCACTGGAGTCGATCGGGGGCGCGTATCGGACCGCGTTCTACCTCGTGCACTCGATGGGCCGCGGCGGTGACGCCAACTACGAGATCCGCGACGAGACCGCGGCGCGGAACTTCGCCCACTGGGCGCGCGGGGCGGGGGTCGAGCAGGTCGTCTACCTGGGGGGCCTCGGCAAGCACCCCCATTCCTCGCATCTGCGCTCGCGCCAGCGGGTGGGCGAGATCCTGCGCGACGAGGGGCCGCCGCTCACCTGGCTGCGGGCGGGCATGATCGTCGGCGCCGGCTCGGAGAGCTTTCGCACGCTGCGCTACCTCGTCCAGCGACTCCCGGTGATGCTCGGGCCGGCGTGGCTGGCGACGAACACCCAGGCGATCGCGATCAACGACGTGGTCAGCTACCTCGACCAGTCGACTCAACGCCCGCAGACCCGGGGGCAGACGATCGAGATCGGCGCCCCCGAGATCCTCACCTACGGGGAGATGCTCCATCGCATGTCCGACGCGCTCGGGCGCCGCCGCGCGATCCGGATCCCGGTTCCGTTCCTCAGCCCGTGGCTGTCCTCGCACTGGATCGGGATCGTCACCCCGGTCGACGCGGGCGTCGCCCGGCCGCTCGTCGAGGGGCTGTCGACCGACACGACGATCCAGGATCCGTCCGGGATGTCGCTCTATGAGATCGAGCCGATGGGGTTCGACGCGGCGCTGCGAGAGGCACTCGCCGAGGAGGACGCGACCGCCGGCGACTGAAAAGAGCTGCGGTCAGCCGCCGATCGCCTCAGGGTCGAGGTCACGCCAGCTGAACTGCGGGTCATACCCGAGCACCTCCCGGGCGTGGGAGATGTTCAGCAGCGTGTCGTTGCCGGTGACGCCGTCGGCGAGCGGGACGTCGGGATAGACCGCGGCCATCAGCTCCCGCGACGGGGTCCCCATCACCGTGTCCGCGGCGGCGATCACGAAGCTGTCGTAGCCGGGGACATCGGCGACGAGCGCCCGGCGCACCGCCTCGGCGACATGGGACTCGTCGACGTAGGCCCACATGTTCCACTTGCGCGCGTGGGGATCGTCCTGCCAGCCGGCAAACGTCCGGTAGTCCTCGCGGACCATCACGTTGGACAGACGCAGGCCGAGGATCGGCATCGCGCTGCGGCGGCTGAACTGCCGGGCGAGCTCCTCGCCGACGTCCTTGGACAGCGCGTAGCTGGTCTCCGGGCGCATGTGTGCCTCGTCGACGGGCGCGTAGTCCGGTGGGGTGTCGAACGGCGTCCCGAGAGTCGTCTCACTCGACGCCCACACGACCCGCTCCAGGCCCAGCCGCCAGGCGGCGCTGAACACGTTGTAGGTGCTCACCGTGTTCGTGCGGAAGATGACCTCGGGCGGGGCCATCTGCGGAGCCGGGATCGCGGCGAGGTGGACGACCATCTCGATCCCCGGCAGCGCCTCGCCGCCGGCGAGCGCCTCGAGCGTCTGACCGTAGTCGGTGAGGTCGGTGCGCAGGAACGGGATCGGCGCCCCGTCCGGGTAGTGGTAGGACTCCGGCGAGGGGCCGAGATCGATGTTGAGGACCTGGTGGCCCTGGGCTCTGAGATCGGAGGCGACGACCCGTCCGGTCTTGCCGCTGCCTCCGGTGATTGCGATCTTCGTCATGACAGGCGGTCTATCCCCACTTCCCGAAGTGCAATCACCGTCGGGGGGCGAGCTCTCCGAGCGCGTCGTGCACGGCCCGGTGTCCGGCGTCGAAGCCGGCGCTCACGATCATGCTGTCGCGCTCCAGCCGTCCCGGCACCGCGGAACCGGGGGCGGGTCGGATCGACAGGATGTGCGGGGTGAGCCGCGGATCGGCGGCGTGGCGATCCAGGAGCGCCTCGTCCTCGCGCTCGACCGGCTCCCGGGCGTGGAAGGCGACCGCCACCTGCGGGTCGATGCGGCCGAGCAGTCGCGTGGTCACCCGGGCGCCGAGCCCGACCGGCGGCTGGGTCGTCTCCCCCAGGCGCCGAGTGCGCAGCACGAGCAGGTGGGTGGCACCACCGGCGAGGGCGGCCCGGATCGGGATTGCGGCGCTGAGGCCGGCGTCGAGCAACCGCCGACCGCCGAGGCTCACCGGCGGGCCGGCGAGCAAGGGGACCATCGAGCTCGCCCGCAGCGCCGTGCGCAACGTGAGCTCGTCGTGGATGAACGGGTGCAGGTCGATCGCCGCGCCGGTGGCGACGTCGGTCGCGAGCGGATGCAGCTCGGTGGGCGCGGCGAGCAGCGCCGTGAAGAGGCCCGGCGAGAGATCCTCGTAGCGCTGGCCCACGAGCCCGGTGACATCGAGCACCGGGCGGCCCGCGAGGACGCGCCGGCGGCGGATGAGAAACGACATCCAGGTCGCGTCGGTCCACGTGCGCAGCCCCGCCGACGCTCGGCCACTGGCCAGCCACATCGCGTTGAACGCACCCGCCGAGGATCCGTAGGCGGCGTCGAAGGCGCCCGCGAGGCCGAGCTCGTCGAGGGCGAGCGCCATCCCGCCCGAGATCGCGCCGCGCATGCCGCCGCCCTCGATGACAACGGCGATCCGGGCGCCGGGTGGACGCTCGGCGAGGGCGGCGATGACGGGATGCACAGCGGGTGGAATTGTGCCGGGTGCGTCGCCAGAGGTGCTGGTGGGGACCGTGTCGGCGGCGTCGGCCGGCCGGTGGGGCCCGTCCTGGGCACGACGGACGGCGCCTACCAGTCGTGAGCGGGTTGCAACGGCGCCGGTCTGCCGTGAGCGACGTAGGCGCCGTTGAGCCGAGCAATGGCTCGCTCGAGTGACTGTCGAGGCCGATCCGACGAAAAGCGCAATGTCGCCGTGCCCTGATCGGCCGGCAGGGTGAGCGAATGGACGATTCGCCTCCCATCTGGCGTCGTCGCTGAGTGAACCCAGTACGGCAACGCCCAGACCAGCGGTTCAGTGTCGCCGGCAAAGCGCTTGAGCGACCACTGCAAGGTCGCTCCGGTGGTCGTCACCGTGAGGGTGAGAGTGACCGGACCCGCGCCGGTGGCTGCCCGGGCGACGCGGATGTGATCACCCGGAGCCATCCAGGCGGGAGCCACCCCGGCCAGCAGGGTGATCTGCCGGGTCTGATCATTGACCAGCAGGTTGTGGATCAACGAGACGTATTGCCCGGCGAAGGTCCCGTGGGGAGCGAGGTTGTCGGTGCTCGAGCGCACCGTGGTCCCGACCGGACCGTCCTCCCAGCCTTCCCCGGAAGCGGTCGTGTGATCGGTTTCGGCATAGAGCCCGTCGATCGCCTCAGCGGCACTTGCTCCGCCGCGATTGAGCTCACTCTCAAAGATGGGAAAGCCGAGGTAGTCGTGCAGGAACCCGGGATCGGCGTAATCGGCGAGTCCTTGATCGCTGTGCGCCTTCTCCCAGGAAATGATGCTGCTCGTCTCGACCGACTGAGGTGCGACGATCTCCATCGGATAGTCGATGAAGAAGTTACCCCAATCGTTGCCTTCGTCCTGGCCGAGAACCGGAGTGATGTGACCATAGGCGGCCTGGTCAGCGGCCAGGGCTCGGTCGAGGTTGCCCTCAAAGGTCGCGTCAAGCGCTTGCCAGCTGCTGACCAGATCAGGGCGTCCAGCCAACCGGGCCAGGCGAATCGCGGAGCGAAGACCGACCGCCGCCCAGACATCATCCCCAGTGACGAAGCCCGACCCGATCGGCTCATCAGCCGACACGGTCGAGGGCGGCAACAGCCCGCTGGTGTCAGATGCCGTTTGGCCGGCAATCCAGCCAACTGCCGCACTGACCGGGGAAAGCTCCGACCTGGCGAAGTCGGCACTGTCGGTCAGTTGCGCGTGCTGGCCCGTTTCCCACAAGGCCTCGCCGACGCCATCGTACTCATTCGCTTGTGAGATATAGAGCCCATCCGGCTGTTGCCATTGCGGTAAGAAGCCCAGATTCTGTCCAGCCGGAGTGTGGAGATCGGCTTGATCAAGGGCAACGTTCATGATCGAGCTGTCGCGGAGCCAGAACGCCTGATACTGGAACTTGTTGACCGCCTGGATCCAACCATCCGTGCTGAGATAGCGAGCAGCGAGAATATTCGTCACGCTGTCTCGGTAGATGTCATTGATCGCCTTCTCCGGGACGCTGATGCTCATCGCGCGCGCTTCCTGAGCCTGCCAGAAGGCGTTGAAAGCATCCAGGGCGGCGCCCAACGGTTCTGCTGCGAGGGCTTGGTCAAGGGTTGGACTGTCAGTTGTCGGGCTCAGCGGGATCTGCCAAGTCCACGTCTGTCGGCGGTGAGGAGCGAGGCGAGCGCTGTAGGCCTGTTTGGCGTGCGGAGAGGTCAAGCCGTTGCCGGTGGTCGTCAGCGGGGTGGCTGGATCATCGGGGCCGCGAACCAGCAGCTCGCCGTCACGGGTGATGTCCCGGCCGCTCACGCTGTACATCCAGCTCGGATCGAATACCTCGCCCAACTCGTCAAGGCGGCCAATCGCCTGACCGACCGGGCGTGGATAGCGATAGGGACTGGCATCGATGCCATCAAAGGTCGCTATCGGCTCACCGCGGGTGAATTCGAGTTGCATGCCGACCCGTGCCGTCGCGGCCTTCTCACTGAGATCAGTCGCTCGAAGTGTCAGATAGACGATCGGTTGCCCGGCGACATCAACGGTGAACACCTGCTGCTGGTACTGAATCGAGCCGCGACGCAGGTCAGCGGAGTAATCGGGGCGGCCCGGATCAGGAGTGATTCGGGTTGGCTGCGACCACGGTTGAAGGGTGGTGCCGGCAAACAGTTGATATTCGGCCGAGCCGGTGTAGATATCGCCTTCCGGGGTGATCTCGCCACTGGCGACGTTGCCGGGAACACCCAGCTGCTCCGTCGGTTGCGACAGAAAGCCGGTCGAGGGAGCGCTGCTGTTCGGCTGATGGCTGGTCGCGGCCTGAGCGCTGCCGGCGCCGATGAACAAGACCATGGCGATGACGGCTGCGATCCGTTTCGTCATGTCAGCCTCGCCACACCACGATCAGGGTAATCGGTCAGCGCGACCCGGGGGTCCTCGGCGATCCGGGCGATCCGCGCATTGGCACCGGCCGCCACCATCGTCTGCAAGC
>CAZZWJ010000075.1:0-10196 GCA_964657875.1 uncultured Solirubrobacteraceae bacterium | reverse complement strand
AGATCCGAGAAGGCCGCCAAATCCGGGAAGCCCCCCAAGGCCGCCAACGGGTCGCGGCCCAACCCGGTCGGCGCGCGCAAGCTCGAGAGCCAGATCGAGTCCGCGGAGGCGGCGCTGGCCGTCGTCGAGGACGAGCTCGGCGATCCGACGGCGTGGGCCACGCCGGAGGTGAGCGCCCGCTCGACGGCCCGCCACGAGCAGGCCAAGCAGCGGGTGGCCGAGCTCTACGCGCGCTATGAGACGGTGGCCGGTTGACCGGCGGGCGGCGAGGCGTACGCTTGCGGGAGATCCGATGAGCCTGAAGACCACCCGCAACATCCTGATCGTGCTCGCGCTCGCGGCCGTCGTCGACCTCGTGCCGGGCGGCGGCACCGCGGCCAACGTGGTCATCCAGGCGATCTCGCTGATCTTCCTCGGCGCGTTGGCGTGGGTCGTCTCGCTCGTCTACCGCGAGCGGCGCAACTCGCTGTACGCGCTCGGCGATCGCCGCCGCACGATCCTCTACTGCGCGGTCGGTGCGATCGTGGTCACGCTCACCGCGACCAGTCGCCTGTGGGCCTCGTCGCTCGGCGGGGTCGCGTGGCTCGTGCTCATGGTCGGCTCGATCTACGCCGGCGCGACGGTCCTGTACTCCGCCCGCCGCTACTGAGCGCCGACCCCAGACCGGCCGCTGCCGGCCGGTCCTTCGCGTGGAGGATTCGCGACGAGGAGACGGATCTTCCACCGATCAACGCGAAATCACACGCTTCGTGGAAGATCCCGCCGGGCCGACGCGGTTTGCCACGGAAACGGCGTGGGCGACGCGGGAACGGCGTCGTGGGGCGGATCTATCCTCAGGTGGGAGATGTCCGTCTTTTCCGCCGACCGCCGGCGCGAGCTTCCCGACGAGCCCGGGGTCTACCTGTTCCGCGACGCCAAGGGCAAGGTCATCTACGTCGGCAAGGCGAAGTCGATCCGCAAGCGCATCGGCTCGCACTTCTCCAACCCGAGCACCCAGGCGGGTCGCGAGATCCTCACCATGATCGACCAGATCGAGGCGCTCGTCGTCCACACCGAGTCCGAGGCGCTGCTCGTCGAGCAGAACTTCATCCGGCAGTACAAGCCCAAGCTCAACATCCGGCTGCGCGACGACAAGTCCTATCCGTACATCGCGATCTCCCTCGACGAGGAGTTCCCGCGCGTGTACTTCACGCGCGAGCGCCACCGTCGCGACCGCGCCTACTTCGGCCCGTATTCGAACGCCAAGCGCGTGCGGGCGACACTCGAGGTGCTCGGCAAGGTGTTCATGTTCCGCTCCTGCGACGGGCCGACCCCCGGGCGCCGCAGCGGCTCACCGTGCCTGGACTACTTCATCAAGCGCTGTGAGGCGCCGTGCGTCGGCTACGTGGACCGCGACGGCTACCGGATCGCGATCGACGGCGTGATCGCGTTTCTGTCCGGTCGCTACAAGGAGATCGAGCAGCGCCTGGAATACGAGATGCGCCTCGCCTCCGCGGAGCAGCGCTTCGAGGACGCGGCCCGGGAACGCAACCGGCTGCGGGCGATCCGCTCGCTGCTGGAGCGCCAGCGCGTCGCCCACGAGGGCGCCGGGTCCTTCGACGCGATCGCGGTCGCCGAGGTCGACGGCGAGGCCAACGCCCAGGTCTTCCAGGTCCGCGACGGGGTGCTCTCAGACCGCCAGAGCTTCTACCTCGACAACGCGAGCCACAGCTCGACGCCCGAGATCGCCGAGGCGTTCATCCTGCAGTACTACGTCAACGCGATGTCGGTGCCGCCGATGATCATCGTCCAGCGCGACCTCGAGGACCGGGAGGCGCTGCAGGAGGCGCTCAGCGCCCGCCGGGACGGTCGCGTCGAGATCCGGGCCGCCGAGCGCGGGGACAAGCGCCGCATCCTCGAGCTCGCCGAACGCAACGCGAAGCTCGCCATCGACCAGGAGAAGCTGCGCTCCGAGCGCAGCCGCCAGCAGCGCGTGGAGGCGCTCGACGGACTCCAGCAGGCGCTGGGGCTCGACACGATCCCGCTGCGGATCGAGTGCTTTGACATCTCGACGCTGATGGGGACCAACACCGTCGCGTCGATGGTGGTGTTCGAGGGGGCGGCGCCCAAGAAGTCCGACTACCGGCGCTTCCGGGTGTTCTCCGTCGGCGACGGGCAGGACCACGACGACGACGCCGACTTCGACTATGGCCCCGACGACTTCGCCGCGATGGAGGAGGTCCTCGGGCGTCGCGTCGCCCGATGGGAGCGCCAGCGCGACATCTCCCCCCACGACAAGGACTACGACCCGTCGTTCGCGGCGCTGCCCAACGTCGTCGTGATCGACGGCGGCAAGGGCCAGCTCGCCGCCGGGATGCGCGTGCTGGAGCCGTTCCGCGAGCGGGGGGTGGCGATCATCTCCCTCGCCAAGCGGATCGAGGAGGTCTTCTTCCCGGGCCGGCCGGCGCCGCTCGTGCTCGCCCACGACACGCCGGAGCTGCAGCTGCTGCAGCGGGTCCGAGACGAGGCCCACCGGTTCGCCATCACCCACCACCGCATCCGTCGCGACCGCGCGATGACCGCCTCGGTGCTCGACGACCTCCCCGGGGTCGGGCCCGCCCGCAAGCGGGCGCTGCTCGCCCACTTCGGCTCGCCCGACGCGATCCTCACCGCGTCGCGGGAGGAGCTCGAGTCGGTGCCCGGGGTTCCGGGCAAGCTCGCTCGTGACATGTACCGCGAGCTCCACCGGTCGACGGTCTAGGCGACGCGATGGCGGCCGCAGAGACATCAGCGCTCACCGATCTGGTCGTGATCACCGGCTTCTCCGGCGCGGGGAAGTCGACGGCGATCTCGGTGTTCGAGGACGAGGGCTACTTCTGCGTCGACAACCTGCCCTCGGAGATGATCCGCTCGCTCGTCGACCTGTTCATGCACTCGGGGTCGAAGGTCGCGCGGGCCGCGGTCGTCTGCGACGCCCGCGGCGGCAGCTACTTCGAGGGGCTGATCGCGATGCTCGACGCGCTGCGCTCCAGTGGGGTCCGTCACCGCGTGCTGTTCCTGGAGGCCGACGAGGCGACGCTGCTCACCCGTTACAAGGAGACCCGCCGGCGTCACCCGCTCGCCCCCCGCGGCTCGGTCGCGGAGGGGATCGCCGCCGAGCGGGAGCTGCTCGCGCCGCTGCGGGCCCGCGCCGACGCGATCCTCGACACCGGTTCGATGAGCGCCGCCATGCTGCGTCGGCGGATCGCCGAGGAGCTGATCCCGACCCGGTCGGCGGGCCGCCTGGCCGTCACCTTCCAGAGCCTCGGCTTCAAGTACGGCCCCAGCCGCGACGCCGACCTGCTCTTCGACGTGCGGTTTCTGCCCAACCCCCACTACGAGCCGCTGCTGCGTCCGCTCACCGGACGCGACCCCCGGATCGTCGAGTACATCGACCGCGACGGCTCGCTGCAGCGCTTCTACGAGCATCTGGATCCGTTGCTCGACTACCTGCTGCCCCAGTACCTGGCCGAGGGCAAGGCCCACCTCGTCGTCGGGATCGCCTGCACCGGAGGTCGCCACCGGTCGGTCGCGATCGCCGAGCATCTCGCCGCCCGCCACGCCGACCGCGACGGATACCTCGTCGACGTCGCCCACCGCGATATCAGCGAGCCGGCATGAGCATGATCGACCACGTCGGCTTCGAGGTCTCCGATCTGCAGCGCAGCACGCGCTTCTATGACCCGATCTTCCACGCGCTGGGAGCGCGGCGCACCCACGACGCCCCCCAGGCGGTCGCCTACGGCGTCAACGGCCCGACCGTGTGGTTCGTCTGTCGCGGCGTGGGGCCGGGTCCGGGCTACGGCCATGTGGCCCTGCAGGCGACCGGCAAGGCGGCCGTCGATGCCGCCTACGCGGCGGGTCTGGCGCACGGAGGTCGGGAGACGACGCCGCCCGGCCCACCCGGTCAGCGCCCGCAGTACGGCCGGCGCTACTACGCCGCTTATCTCACCGACCCCGACGGCCTGCGCGTCGAGATCGTCTCCCGTCGCTGACGGGTATGTTCTCGTGAGCGCCGCCGCGGCGGCGCTCTGAGACGTCCTCGATTTCATCGATCGGAAAGGCATCGCGCATGGCGGTACGGGTGGCTATCAACGGCTTCGGGCGGATCGGACGCAACGTGTTCCGGGCCGCGCACGAGAGCGGAGCGGACATCGAGTGGCTCGCCGTCAACGACCTCGTCGATCCGGCGACGATCGCCCACCTGCTCAAGTACGACTCCACCTACGGGCCGTTTCGCGGTGAGGTCTCCGCAACCGCTGCGGGCCTGATCGTCGACGGCAAGGAGATCCGGGTGCTCGCCGAGACCGACCCGGCGGCGCTGCCGTGGGGCGAGTTGGGCGCCGACGTCGTGATCGAGTCCACCGGTCGCTTCACCGACCGCGAGAGCGCCGGCAAGCATCTCGACGCCGGTGCCGGCAAGGTGATCATCTCCGCCCCCGCGACCAACCCCGACGTCACCGTCGTACTCGGCGTCAACTTCGACGAGGCCTACGACGCGGCGGCCCATCAGGTCATCTCCAACGCCTCGTGCACGACCAACTGCCTGGCCCCGGTCGCCAAGGTCCTCCAGGACACGGTCGGCATCCGCCACGGGCTGATGACCACGATCCACGCCTACACCGCCGACCAGCGGCTGCAGGACATGCCCCACTCCGACCTCCGGCGGGCTCGGGCGGCCGCGGTGAACCTGATCCCGGCCTCGACCGGCGCCGCGAAGGCGATCGGCATCGTGATCCCCGAGCTCAACGGCAAGCTGCACGGGTTCGCGGTCCGGGCCCCGGTGCCGACCGGGAGCGTCGTCGACCTCACCGTCGAGGTGGCGCGCGAGACGTCGGTGGAGGAGATCAACGGCGCCCTGAAGGCGGCCGCGGACTCCGGCCCGCTGCACGGCCTGATGCTCTACACCGAGGACCCGATCGTCTCCTCCGACATCGTCAAGAACCCCGCCTCCTCGATCGTCGACTCCGCGCTCACCGCGGTCATGGACGGCACGATGGTCAAGGTGGTCGCCTGGTATGACAACGAATGGGGCTACTCAAACCGCGTCGTCGACCTCGTCCAGAAGGTCTGATGCACGGAGACCGGCGGCGGTGAGGACGCTCGAGGATCTCGGCGAGCTGCGCGGCAAGCGCGCGCTCGTACGCGTCGACTTCAACGTCCCGCTGGACCGCGGCGCCGACGGGGCGACGGTCGCCGACGACACCCGCATCCGGGCGGCGCTGCCGACTCTGCAGGCGCTGCGGGAGCGCGGCGCGGCGCTCATCCTCATCTCCCATCTCGGACGTCCCGCGGGCGCGGACCCGGAGCTGTCGCTCGCCCCGGTCGCCACCCGCCTCGCCCAGCTGCTCGACACGTCGGTGAACCTCGCTCCGGGCGCGACCGGTCCCGAGGTGGCGCAGATGGCCGAGGCGCTGCGGGACGGTGACGTGCTGCTGCTGGAGAACATCCGCTATGAGCCGGGGGAGACCGATAACGACCCGGAGCTCGCCGCCGCGCTCGCGGGTCTCGCCGAGGTGTACGTCAACGACGCGTTCGGGGCCGCCCACCGCGCCCATGCGTCGACCGATGGGGTCCCGCGACGGATCGAGGAGCGGGCGGCCGGGCTGCTGCTCGCCCGCGAGGTCACCGTGCTCACCGCATTGCTCACCGAGCCCGCGCGGCCGCTCGTCGCGGTGCTCGGCGGCTCCAAGGTCTCCGACAAGCTCGGGGTCATCGAGGCGTTCCTGGCGCGCGCCGACCGGATCCTCATCGGCGGCGCGATGTGCTTCCCGTTCCTCGCCGCCCAGGGCCACCCGGTCGGCGCCTCGCTGTGTGCCGCCGACGACGTGGAGCTCGCCCGGCGCCTGCTCGACGGCGTGGACGCGGGTCACGCGACGCTCGGGCTGCCCAGTGATCTCGTGATCGCCGATCGCTTCGCCGCTGATGCCGACGCGGTGGCGCTCGACGGGGTCGACGTGCCGGAGGGCATGATGGGCCTTGACATCGGCCCCCGGTCGGCGGCCGATTACGCGGCCGAGATCGCACGGGCGGGAACCGTGTTCTGGAACGGGCCGATGGGCGCCTTCGAGCTCGCGCCGTTCGCGGCCGGTACCGAGACCGTCGCCCGAGCGGTCGCCGACGCTCCCGGGGTGACGGTCGTCGGCGGTGGCGATTCCGCGGCGGCGCTCGTCCAGTTCGGGTTCGGGGATCGAGTGACCCACCTGTCGACCGGCGGGGGGGCGGCGCTCGAGCTGATCGAGGGCCGGGAGCTTCCCGGCGTGGCGGCGCTCTCGTGAGCCCGCGCACGCCGCTCATCTCCGGTAACTGGAAGATGCACAAGACCGTCGCCGAGGCCGAGGCGTTCATCGGCGCGTTGTTGCCGGAGATCTCGAGCGTCGACGGGGTCGACGTCGCGATCTGCCCGCCGTACACGGCGCTGGCGGCAATGGTCGACTCCGCGCGCGGCTCCCGGGTGGCGATCCACGCCCAGAACCTGCACGCCGAGCCCTCCGGCGCGTTCACCGGGGAGATCTCGGCCCCGATGCTCACCGAGCTCGACGTCGACGGGGTGGTCCTCGGCCATTCCGAGCGGCGGGAGATGTTCGGGGAGACCGACCGCGCGCTGTCGGTGAAGGTGCCGGCGGCGCTCGTGGCGGGCCTGCAGGTCGTGCTCTGCGTCGGGGAGACCGAGGGCGAGCGGGAGAACGGGGACACCGAGCGCAAGCTGCGCCAGCAGGTCCAGGAGGGTCTCGCGCGGATCGACACCGAGCGGCTCGGTGAGATCGTGATCGCGTATGAGCCGATCTGGGCGATCGGGACCGGGCGGGTGGCGAGCGCCGAGCAGGCCCAGGAGGCGATCGCGTTCGTGCGGGCGCTCGTCGCCGACCGCTCGCGCGAGCAGGCGCAGCTCACCCGGATCCTCTACGGCGGATCGGTGAAGCCCGACAACGCCGCCGAGATGCTCGCCTGCCCGGACATCGACGGCGCCCTCGTCGGCGGCGCGGCGCTCGACGCCGGATCGTTCGCGGCGATCGTGGCGGCCGCGGCTGCGTCTGCCGGCGGCTCGTGACCGGGCGACCGTCCGCGCGGGCGGTGCTCGTCGTCCTCGACGGGTGGGGCCTGGCGGATCCGGGCCCGGGCAACGCGGTGTCGCTGGCGTCGACGCCGGTCTTCGACGACCTGTGGTCGCGGTATCCGACGACGACGCTCACCGCCTGCGGGGGCGCGGTCGGACTGCCCGACGGCCAGATGGGCAACTCCGAGGTCGGCCACCTCAACCTGGGGGCGGGCTCGGTCGTGAGGCAGGACCTCACGCGGATCGACGCCGCCGCCCGGGACGGGTCGTTCGCCACGAACCCGGTGCTGCGCGAGGCGCTGAGCGGCGGCGGACGCGTGCACGTCATCGGCCTCGTCTCCGACGGCGGGGTGCATGCCTCGATGGATCATCTGCGGGCGCTCATCGAGATGGCGGGCGCCCAGGGGGTCGGGGAGCTGATCGTCCATGCGTTCACCGACGGCCGTGACACGTCGCCTCACGGGGGGGCGGAGTACCTGCGGACGGTCGAGTCGTGGATGGCGGAGGCGGGCGTGGGGGTCATCGGGACGGTGATCGGCCGCTACTTCGCGATGGACCGTGACCGGCGCTGGGACCGGGTGCAGCGCGCCTATGACCTGCTCGCCCACGGGACCGGTGAGCACCGGGCGCGCAGCGGCGCGGCCGCGTGTGAGGCCGCCTACGCCCGCGGGGAGACCGACGAGTTCATCGCGGCGACCGTCGTCGGCGACGGCGACCCGCGGATCGGCCCCGAGGACTCGGTGATCGCCCTGAACTTCCGTCCCGACCGGATGCGGGAGATCACGCTCGCGCTGTGTGACCCGTCGTTCACCGAGGTCGATCGCGGCACCGGATCCGGCGCCGTGGGGCTCGTCTCCCGCTACGCGACGATGGCCGAGTACGACGAGAGCTGGTCGTTCCCGGTCGCGTTCGCCCCGGAGCGCCCGGCGACGACGATCGGCGCCGTGATCGCCGCGCGCGGCGGTCGTCAGCTGCACGTCGCCGAGACCGAGAAGTACCCGCACGTGACGTACTTCTTCAACGGCGGCGAGGAGGTCCCCTACGCCGGGGAGGACCGTGAGCTCGTCGACTCCCCGCGCGACGTGGCCACCTATGACCTCAAGCCCGAGATGTCGGCCCCGGCCGCCGCCCGGGCGTTCGTCGAGACGTGGACGGGCGGTGACTTCCGCTTCGGGATCATCAACTTCGCCAACGCCGACATGGTCGGCCACACCGGGGTGATCCCCGCCGCGGTGAGCGCCGTGGAGACCGTCGACCGCTGTCTCGGCGACGTCGTCGAGGCAGTCCTGGCCGCCGACGGTGCGCTCTTCATCACCGCCGACCACGGCAACGCCGACCACATGCGCAACGCCGACGGCTCGCCGAACACCGCCCATTCGCTGAGCCCGGTGCCGGTGATCGTCACCGTCGACGGAGTCACGCTGCGCGACGGCGGGGTGCTCGCCGATGTCGCCCCGACGCTGCTGGAGATGCTCGGCGAGCCGCAGCCCGGTGAGATGTCGGGCCGCTCGCTCATCGTCTGAGGTCGTGCCCGTGTTCGAGATCCGCACCCGTGCTGCCGACACCGACCCGGGCAGCCGGGCCCGCACGGGCACGCTGCACCTCGCTCACGGGACGGTGCAGACGCCGGCGTTCGTGCCGCTTGCGACCCGCGGGGCGGTGAAGGCGCTCGAGCCCCGTGACGTGCAGGCGCTCGGCTATGAGATGGTGCTCGGCAACACGTTTCACCTGCTGCTGTCACCGGGGGGCGAGCAGATCGCCGAGTTCGGCGGCCTCAACGAGATGATGCGCTGGCCGGGTCCGATCATCACCGACTCCGGCGGGTTTCAGGTGTTCAGCATGGGCCATGGGGGAGTCGCGGACGAGATCAAGGGCCGCAACCGCGCGGGCACCTCGGGTGGGTCGACGAATGGGTCGATCCTGTCGATCGAGGAGTCGGGGGTCCGGTTTCGCTCCTATCTCGACGGCTCGACGCGATGGCTGAGCCCCGAGATCTCGATGCAGACCCAGGCGCAGCTGCACTCGGACATCGCGCTCGTGTTCGACGAGTGCACCCCGTTTCACTCCGGCCACGACTACTGGGCGCGGTCGATGGAGCGCACCCACCGCTGGCTGGAGCGGTGTCTGGACTGGCACGCCGCCCTCGGGCCCGCCGATCAGGTCGTCTACGCGATCGTCCAGGGCGGCACCGACCGCGACCTGCGCACGACCTCCACCCAGGTGGTCGCCGCCAGCCGCGCCGGTGGCGTCGCGATCGGCGGCTCGCTCGGTCAGGACAAGCCCGAGATGTACGAGGTCGTCGACTGGACGACCGCCGAGCTCGAGCGTCTCGTCCCCGAGCGCCCCCGTCACCTGCTCGGGATCGGCGACGTCGACGACCTCATCACCGGCGTCGGACTGGGGATCGACACGTTTGACTGCGCGATGCCCACCCGCCTGGGTCGCCACGGCGTCGCGCTCGTCCCCGACCCGGCGCGACGCTGGCGTCTGGACCTCCACAAGGGGCGCTCGCGCGGCTCGACGGAGGTCATCCTCGACGGCTGTCCGTGCCCGGCGTGCGCCGGCGGCTTCACCCGCGGCTACCTGCACTACCTGCTGCGCGCCCATGAGGTGACGGGCCTGCGCCTCGTCACCCTGCACAACCTGAGCTTCATCGCGCGGTTGATGGCCGACCTGCGGGCGGCGATCGACGCGGGTCACCTGGCGCAGACGGCTGCCGCCCTCCTCGCCGGCGCCGCGCCGTCGGCCTGAGCGCGGGAACGCTGGAAAGGGGGCGCCGAACGTGGAGCCCGGTGGGCGCAGGGCGCGCTACTTCGTGTAGCGGTTGACGAGGCCCTCGAGCTGATTGATCGCGGTCTGCACGTCCTGAGCGGCGATCCGGCGGTACTGGAAGCGCTGCGCCGCCGTGTGGGAGAGCAGGACCGCCGCGATCACGATCGCGACCACGATCACGAGCAGCACGAGCGCGACCAGCAGCCGTCGCAGGCCGGTGTGGCGGCGCTGCGGCGGCCGCTGAGCGTCGGCCTCGGCGCGACGGGCCTGGGTGGTGGAGCGCGGCGCCCGTCCGGCCGGGACCTGGCGCGGCGGTGCGACCCCGACCAATCTGCACACGGTCTGGGAC
>CAZZWJ010000074.1:7614-10223 GCA_964657875.1 uncultured Solirubrobacteraceae bacterium | reverse complement strand
GGTCACCTACTTCTTCGCGAGCTCCGGTGGCGCCACCGAGTCCATCCAGAACGTCTGGCCGGGCTCAAGCCCCCGGCCGTGGCTGCGCAGCGTCCCCGACCCCTACGACGGCGTCGCCGGCAACCCCTTCCACACCTGGCGGGTCTCGCTCTCCCTCGCGGCCGCCACCACCAAGCTCGCGGGTCTCGTCGACGGCACCCTGCAGCAGATCGACGTCACCCAGCGCGGCGTCTCCCCCCGGGTGATCAGCGCCCAGGTGGTCGGCTCCCGGGGCACGACGACGGTCACCGGGGCTCAGCTGGCGAGCGCGTTCGGGTTGATGTCGACGGACATGAGCTTCACCGTCGGCTGAAAGGACGCTCGCGGCGTGACCAGGCGGGCGGGACGGGCCGGCGGCGGCGGTCGCCGCCGTCCATCGGGGAGAATCCGTTGACGCCATGCCCGGTCCCCTGCTCGTCATCGACGGCCCGTTCGTCCTGTACCGCTCCTTCTACGCGCTCCCGGACTCGATCACCGACGCCGACGATCACCCCGTCAACGCGCTGCTCGGTGCCGTCAACCTGATCCTGCGCATCGCCGCCGAGGTCTCGCCGCGGGCGATCGTCGTCTGCTGGGGCGCGGAGGCGGCCGTCTATCGCAAGGCGCTGTATCCCGACTACCACGCCGCCCGTCCGCCGGTTCCCGACGCGCTGCAGTGGCAGTTCGACCGCGCACCGGGGCTCGTCACCGCGTTCGGCTGGAGCAGCCTCACCTCGCAGACGCTCGAGGCCGATGACCTGCTCGGGGCGCTCGCGCTCGCGGAGGCCGCGGTCGGCGGGCGGGCCCTGATCATGACCGGCGACCGGGACATGTATCAGTGCGCGAGCGACGCGGTCGGCGTCGTCTTCCTCGCCCAGGGCAAGCAGGGCTTCGACACCGTCGACCCGAGCGAGGTCCGCGCCCGCTACGGCGTCGATCCGGCGCAGGTTCCGGACTTCATCGCCCTGCGCGGCGATCCCTCCGACGGGCTGCCGGGCGCCCCCGGAATCGGCGCCAAGACCGCCGCCGACCTGCTGCGCCGTCACGGCTCCCTGGAGCAGGCGATCGCCCACGCCGCCGGAGAGCGACCTCGGATCGCGAGCGCGCTCGTCGAGCACGCCGATGCCCTGCGGGACTTCAAGTCGATCGCGACCCTGCAGCCGACAGAGGTCGAGCTCCCGGACGACCGGGAGACCGACCTGGCAGGCGGCGCCCGGGCCGCGCGTGACTACACGATGCGCAGGCTCGCCGAACGTCTGGAATGCGCCGGCTCGATCGCCGAGCTCTGAGTCGCCGGGGAGACGGGCGCCGCGCGCAGCAGGCGGTAACGCTTGATCGGCGTCGCGGCCGAACCCGGGCCCGTGGCCGTCATGCGGCCGACGGCACCGCGCCCGGCGAGCAGCACACGCCGTGTGGGTGAGGGAATCTGATCCATGAACCGGATGATGAACCGACCCCGTCCCCGGCTCACTGGCCAAGTGTCCAAAATCACAAGCGGCCCCCCGCGCCCCGCGGAGGACGGGACCTCCGGTGTGAGCAGCTATGCGCCCGCAAACCTCCCGGAAAGCTACGGCGTGAACTTCACCGTGATCACGTCGCCGTCGGCGACGACGTAGTCACGCCCCTCGAGTCGCAGCGTGCCCCGCTCCCGGGCGCCCGCGTAGCCCCCGGCGTCGACGAGCGCCTCCCAACCCACGATCTCGGCCCGGACGAACCCCTTCTGGATGTCGGAGTGGATCTGCCCGGCGGCGTGCCACACCGACAGGCCGCGGCGCAGATGCCAGGTCTGGGCGGGCTTGTCCTCGCCGGCGGTGAAGAACGCGACCAGGTCCAGCAGCGAGAAGGCGCCGCGTACGACCGTCGCGAGGCCCGACTCGGCCAGCCCGAGGTCCTCGCGCATCGCGGCCGCCTCCTCGTCGCTGAGCTCGGACAGCTCGGACTCCAGGCGCGCGGAGACGGCGACCGCCTGCGCACCGACCGACGCCGCGTAATCGGCGATCGCCGGCGGCAGCTCGTCTGAGCCCTCGTCCACGTTGGCGACGAACAGGACCGGCTTGGCGGTGAGCGGAGACAGCAGCGCCAGCGCGTCGGTCGCCTCGTCGGGCACCGCCACCGTCCGCGCCGGCTTGCCGGACTGCAGGGCGTCGATCACCGCGCGCAGCCACTTCTCCTCCGCGATCGCGTGGCGGTCCCCGCCACGCGCGATGCGGATGACCCGGTCCAGACGGCGCTCGGCCTGCTCGAGGTCGGCGAAGATGAGCTCGGTCTCGATCGTGTCGATGTCGTGCAGCGGGTCGACGCGGCCCTCCGGGTGGATGATCGAATCGTCGGTGTGCGCGCGGACGACGTGGACGAGCGCGTCGGTCTCGCGGATGTTGGCGAGGAACTGGTTGCCCAGGCCTTCCCCCTTGTGCGCGCCGGCGACGAGCCCGGCGATGTCGTGGAAGGCGATCGTGTCCCAGACGATCTTGGACGCGCCGACGGTCGCCGAGACGCGGTCCATCCGATCGTCGGTGACCGGCACGATCGCGATGTTGGGCTCGATCGTCGTGAACGGATAGTTCGCCGCCTCCGCGCCGGCTTTCGTCAGC
>CAZZWJ010000074.1:0-7604 GCA_964657875.1 uncultured Solirubrobacteraceae bacterium | reverse complement strand
ACCCCGGTGAGGGCCGTGAACAGCGACGACTTGCCGGCGTTCGGCATCCCGACGATCCCGACCTTCATCGCCATCGCGCGTCTCCGGGCCCGGCGATCCCGGTTCCGAGCGCCGCGCCGGCGGCGACGTCTGAGGGGTGGTGGACGCCCAGGTACAGGCGGCTGGCGGCCAGCCCGGTGGCCAGCGCGTACAGCGGCGCCGCGGGCATCAGGCGACCGAAGCGGCGGGCCGCGGTGAAGCCCGTCGTCGCGTGAGCGCTCGGGAAGCCGAGGCCGGTGGGGGTCGCGGTCAGCGCCGGCAGCCCCGGCAGCTGCGGCCGGGGGCGGCGTACGACGAGCTTGACCGCGGTGTTGGCGAGGTAGGCGACGACGACATTCGCGGCGCCCCGCAGCCATTCGGCGCTGCGCTGTGGGTCACGTCGGCGCTCCCGGATCCCGCCCGCGAGGCCGAGCGCGATCCAGCAGGCTCCGTGCTCGCCGATCGCCGAGAACCGCGCGACTCGGCGGTCACGCGCGGGCGAATGCCCACGCGTCCGCGCGAGCACCAGCAGCCGTCGATCGAGCTCGCCCGGGGACACGGCTCACAGACTGTAGGAGGCGGGTTTCCGACGCGGTGAAAAGAAGCGCGCGGCGCGCCGGCGAACCGCCGGCACGCCGCGCCCTCCACTGCGGTCACGTACCACGGCGCCTCCCCAGACACCACGAAACCCGGGCCGTGAAGGCCCGCCCGGCCAGTGCCCGCAATGTTCGGCTGCTTTGACCCCCGACGCAAGGTTGATACGTTGCGTTTGAAGCGCTTCACCCCCCCTTGTGGACGAGATCGACCAGAGAATCGTTGCGCTGATGCGCGCAGATGCGCGCCGCTCCTACCAGGACGTCGGGCAGCACGTCCACCTGTCGGCGCCCGCGGTCAAGCGCCGGGTCGATCGCCTGGAGCGCGACGGGGTGCTCATCGGTTACACCGCGATCATCGATCCCGACCACTTCGGTTGGCATGCCGAGGCGTTCGTCGACCTCTACTGCGAGGGCGACATGTCGGCGAGCGCGATCCGGCGCGCGGTCGAGACCGAGCCGGGCGTCATCTCCGCGCACACGCTCGCGGGCGAGGCGAGCGCGATGCTGCACGTGATGGCCGCCGACACCAAGGCGCTCGAGCTCGCGCTGGAGCGGATCCGCGCCACTCCGGGGGTCACCCGCACGGTCACCCAGGTCGTGCTCTCGACGCTCTTCAACCGCTAGCGGCGCCGCCGTCGTCGTCAGCGCCGATCGACGCAAACCAACCGTCGAACAGGGCGAAGGCCAGCGCTCGCGCCGGCGGATCCCAGCGGGCGCCGGCCGCGGCGAGCGCGGCGCGCGACGCGGCCGTCTGACTCGCGTCCCGGGCGGCCCAGCCGGCGGCCGTCGCCGCGTCGGCCTCGGGATGGAACTGGAGTCCGAGGTGGGGCCCGAGGGCGAACGCGCCGGGGCCCACGGGCGTGCGGGCGAGCTCGGTCGCCCCGTCGGGAACGGTGAAGATCTCGGAGTGGTAGTGCAGCCACGGTCCGTCGGGGATCGCCGGGTCGCGGCTGACGAGCGCGAGCCACCCGATCTCCGGCTTGGACGCCGGACCGACGACGCCCCCGAGCGCGACCGCGAGTGCCTGACCGCCCCAGCACAGGCCGAGCACCGGCGTCCCCGCGGCCACCGCCCGCGCGAGCAGTGCCACCTCGGCGGCGATCCACGCCGGCTCGCGGTCGTTGACCGAATGCGCGGAGCCCAGCGACGCGATCCAGCCCACCTCCTCGAGGTCGAAGTCCGGCTCGGTCTCCCAGCTGCGGTGCACGCGGAACGCGATCCTCCGCTCTCGGGCCCATTCGGCGAGGCGTCCCGGCGGTCCGGTCGGCGCGTGCTGGAGGATCACACCCGCCGGCATCCGCCGTGCCCCCGGCCCCGTCCTCGAGCCGACCGACCGGCTAGCTGCCGAAGCCGACCCGGTGGCCTTCGGCGTCGGAGATCACGTAGACGACCTTGGCCAGGTCGATGGCGATCGTGCCGTCGTCGGAGATGAGGTCGTGCCAGCCGCCCGCGTTCAGCGCCGCGCGCAGCTTGGCGAGCTCGTCGGGTGAGACCCGCGCGGGCAGCGACTGGCCGCCGAGGAATCCGACGTTGATCTTCTGGGGCTTTGCGTCATCGCTCATCTGTTCAGTGTCCTTTGCTCGGCTGGACGATCTCGGTGAGCACCCCGCCGGTTGACTTGGGGTGCAGGAAGGCCACGCGGGAGTCGCGGATGCCGGTGCGGGGGCTCTCGTCGATGAGCTGCAGGCCCTCGGCCCGGCAGCGCTCGAGCTCCGCCTCGATCGACTCGACGCGGTAGGCGACATGGTGCAGGCCCGGCCCGCGGCTGGCGAGGAAGCGCCCCACCCCGGACTCGGGGGACAGCGGCGCCACCAGTTCGACGTGGGAGTCGCCGACGTCGAGCAGCGCCGCCTCGACGCCCTGGTCGGGGACGGTCTCACGGTGCACGAGCGTCATCCCGAGGGCGTCGCGGTAGCGCGGCAGCGCCTCGTCGATCGAGGCCACGGCGACGCCGATGTGATCGATCGCGCTCAGCATCGAGTGCGACGATATCGCCCGCCCGGCCGCGGTGCTCAGACCGGCGTGGTGCCCGGGTCGCTGGCCGCGATCCCGAGGTGACCGGCGGGACGGCGGTCGGGCCGGGCCCGGGGCACGCCCGCCATGACCCGGTCGATGTCGGCGCGCTCCAGCGACTCCTCGGCGAGCAGCCGCGAGGCGAGCGCCTCCAGCTGGGGGCGGTGGGCGTCGAGCAGCTCGACGGCGGCGCGCATCGCCTCGTCGGCGAGCTCCCGGACCTCGTCGTCGATCACACGACGCAGCGAATCCGACGTGTGGGCGACGTTGACCCGCATCGACGTGATGCCGGTGCCCATCGCCCATTCGTGGACCATCGAGTGCGCGATCGCGGTGACTCGGTCGAGGTCGTCGGCGGCGCCGTTGGTGATGGAACCGAACACGAGCTCCTCGGCGGCCCGCCCGGCGAGCAGCATCGTCATCGTGTCGATCAGCTCCTCGCGCGTCTTGAGATAGCGATCCTCGGTCGGCAGGTTCAGGGTGTAGCCGAGCGCGCGGCCGCGGGGGACGATCGAGATCCGGTGGACCGGGTCGACGGACGGCAGCAGCTCGTTGCAGACCGCGTGGCCGGCCTCGTGGTAGGCGACCACCTGACGCTCGTGATCCGACAGCCGTCGCCGCGACTGCATGCCGGCCACCACGCGCTCCAGCGCCCAGTCGAAATCCATCATCTCGACCATCTTGGCGTGACGGCGCCCGGCGAAGATCGCGGCTTCGTTGCAGATGTTGGCCAGGTCGGCGCCGGTGAGGCCGGCCGTCTGACGCGCGAGCAGATCGAAGTCGATATCCGGGGCGAGCGTGAGGCCCCGCGCATGCACGCGCAGGATCCGGTCACGGCCGCCGACGTCGGGCGGGGAGACGAAGATCTGACGGTCGAAGCGACCGGGGCGCAGCAGCGCCGGGTCGAGCTTCTCCAGCAGGTTGGAGGCGGCGATGACGACCACGTCGTGGCTGGAGTCGAAACCGTCCATCTCCACGAGCAGCTGGTTCAGGGTCTGGTCGCGCTCACTCGTGCCGATGTCCGAGCCCCGGTGACCGCCGACGGCGTCGATCTCGTCGATGAAGATGATCGCGGGGGCACGCTTGCGCGCGGACTTGAACAGGCGGCGGATCCGCGCCGCGCCGACGCCGACGAACATCTCGACGAACGATGCGGCCGACTGGGAGAAGAAGACCGCCCCCGATTCGTGGGCGACCGCCTTGGCCAGCAGCGTCTTGCCGGTCCCGGGCGGTCCGTAGAGCAGCACGCCGCGGGGGACTCGCGCGCCGAGCTCCTTGAACCGCTTGGGGTTGCGCAGGTAATCGACGACCTCGCGCAGCTCCTCCTTGGCCTCATCGGCGCCCGCGATCTCATCCCAGGCGATCGGCGGTGCTGAATCGGGCTTGATCTCCTTCGGGCGGGTGCGGGGCATCATCTGCCGGACGCTGAACAGCCCGATCACCAGCAGGCCCATGAAGATGATCGGCAGCCACGCCTGCAGCCACGACTCGGCGTCTGGGTAGCCGAGGAACAGGGCCAGGATCATCGTCACATCTCCTCTATCGGCCGTCTGACCCGGCGCCTAAACCCGAATCTCGAATCAGGTGACGCGCTGCAGGCGCGGATTGGGTGCGTAGCCGCGCCCGACCTTCGCGCACGGCTGCCCGTCGCGCAGCACGATGTCGGCGGTGAAATCGTTCTGGCCGCGGATCAGCGAGGAGCCGACTCCGTAGGCGTCGACCGGTACGCCGGCGGCCTCGAATTCGCGGATGCGGTCGGCGGTGAAGCCGCCGGAGGCGACGATCTTCACGTGCGGGAAGCCGGCGCCGTCCAGCGCGCCGCGCACCTTCTCGACCAGCCGCGGGTTGACCCCGGTCGGCTTGAAGGCGCCCATCTCGTCGACGAGTGAGCGGTCGACGAGCATCTCGGAGGTGTCCAGGCGCACGCCCCACAGCTTGGGGCCGAGCGCCTCGGCGACCTGGAGGGCGGTGCGCACGGAGTCGTTCTCGAAGTCGACGAGCACCGTGATGTTCATCTGGCCGTGATAGCGGTCGGCGAAGCGGACCGCCGCGCGGACGGTGTCGCCTCCGTAGGCGGCGATCAGGCTGTGGGGGACGGTGCCGATGCCACGCCCGCCCCACCACGACGCCTGGGCGTCGGTGGAGACGCCGATCGCGCCCGCGACGTGCGCCGACCAGCCGTCACCGGTCTGCACGAGCCAGTGGTCGTGACGGGCCGGGAAGTAGATGATCTCCTTGCCCTGAGCGGCGCGGACGACCTCGTCGACGTTGCGCATGATCAGCGAGCGTCGCGCCAGCGAGCCCAGGTAGACGGTCTCGAGGTGGGCGAACAGCGAGTAGTCGCCCTCGATCGTCATCACCGTCTCCCGCGGGGACACGCGGTCGCCCTCGTGCAGCGCGTGGACGACGAGCTGGTCCCAGCCGTTGATCCACTCGCCGTCGACCTCCCGGCCGCAGCAGAGCTTGAGGACCGCGACCGCCTCGTCGATGCCGCCGAGCACCGACTCGGCCTTCTGGAACACCTGCATCGTCACGTGCGGGTGCTCATCATCGTCCTCGAGCAGGTGCTTGGTGAAGACGAAGTACGCGTCGGAGTAGTAACCGTCGCGGATCCGTCGCACCGGCAGGCGGAAGATCTCCGGATCCAGGCGGGTCGTCACCGACGTGGACATGGCGCGAGTCTAAGTGGTTGCGTTCGTATGCCGATCATCGTCCCGTGCCGGTGTCGGCGGGGCCGCGTCCGTTCCCATCAGCCGAGCAGCGTCGTGATCGCGTGGCGGTAGAACCCGGCGGCGAAGCCGAGGTCCCGCACGTCGATGCGCTCGTCGGCGTTGTGCATGAGCGGTCCGGCCTCCAGCCACGTCTGGTGGCGCTGGGGAAAGAAGCCGTAGGCGACGCAGTCGGGAAACGCGGTGCGAAACCAGTTGGAGTCAGAGAACCCGGGGAGGATGAGCGGGACCGCGGTCGCGCCCGGGTCGGCGTCGGCGACCCAGCTCGCGATCAGGTCCATGAGCTCGCCGCGCACCGGTGAGGCGTTGCCCGTCGTGCGCTCGGTGAACGCGACCACGAGCTCCCCGTCGCCGTCGCCGACGAGGCCGATCACCTGCTCGATCCGGGCGCGCGCGGCGTCCTCGCCGAGTCCCGGGGGCACCCGGCAGTCGACCCGGATCTCGGCTCGGGCCGGGATCACGTTCATCTTCGCCGACGCCGAGATCATCGTCGGCGCGAGCGTCACCGAGAACATCGGCGCCACGAGCGTGTGCAGCGCCGGGTCGGAGGCCCGCAGCCGGGCCAGGGAGCGCCCCGGGTCCTCCGGATCCAGCCCCAATCCCGTGAGCAGGGCCGCCGGCGCCTCGGTCACCGCGAAGCCATCGGGCGGGTCGGCGAGCGCCGTGAGCACCGGCGCGAGCTTGAGCAGCGCGTTGTCACCGATCGTCGGCATCGAGGCGTGGCCGGCCTCGCCGCGGGCGGTGATCGTGAAGCGGAAGATCCCCTTCTCCGCACAGCAGACCCCGTAATGACGGGCCCCCTGAAAGCTGAAGACCTCGCCCGCGCCCTCGTTGAGCAGCATGTCGCAGCGGACCTTCTCCGGGTGCGTCTCACACAGCCAGCGGGCGCCGACGTCGCCGCCGGTCTCCTCGTCGGAGACGAACACGAGCCGCAGCGCCCCCCGGGCGGGCCGCCAGCCCGAGCGGGCGAGGGCGATGCCGGCGATCGCCTCGGCGGCGACCTGATCCTTCATGTCCAGCGCGCCGCGCCCCCACACGTACCCGTCGGCGAGCTCCCCCGACCACGGGTCGTGCGTCCAGTCGCCCGGATCGGCGAGCACCGTGTCGAGATGGCCGAGCAGGCACAGGACCGGGCCGGAGTCCTCAGGATCCCCGAGTGTGGCGACGAGGTTCGGCCGGGCGGGATCGTCGGCAAGCAGCTCGCAGTCAAAGCCGGCGTCGCGGCAGAGCCCCGCCAGGTGCTCGATCGCCGCGCGTTCGTGGCCCGGCGGGTTCACCGTGTCGAAGCGGATGAGCGCGGACAGCAGCGCCACGGTCTCGTCCTGGAGGTCCTCGGTCGCGCTCACGCGACTGAGACAGTAACCAACGGGCGGCGTAGGATCGGCGAAATGCCGCGGCTCGCCGACGACCTCGCGCTCGCGCTGGCGCTCGCCGACCGGGCCGATGAGATGACGACGGCCCGCTTTCGCGCGATCGATCTCCGGGTCGACACCAAGCCGGACATGACGCCGGTCTCCGACGCCGACACCGCCGTCGAGCGGGCCCTCCGGGAGCTGATCGCGACCGCCCGGCCGGGGGACACGGTGCTCGGCGAGGAGTTCGGACAGTTGGGGGGTGAGCCCGCCAACGACCCCCCAACGGCAGCGCGACCCTCCCACGGTCGGCGTTGGATCATCGACCCGATCGACGGCACCCAGAGCTACGTGCGCGGCGTGCCCGTGTGGGCGACCCTGATCGCGCTGGAGGATCACGGCGAGCTGGTGATCGGCGTCGCCTCCGCGCCGGCGCTGGACCGCCGCTGGTGGGCGGCCCGCGGTGCGGGTGCCCACGTCCGCCACGGCCACCCATCCTCTCCGCCGCGCCGGATCTCGGTGTCGGCGATCGCCGAGCTCGCCGATGCCCAGGCGTGCTTCGGGGGTCTGGAGGAGTGGGAGCGCGACGGTCGCCTGGCAAACCTCCAGGCCCTCTCCCGACAGGTCTGGCGCACCCGGGGCTACGGGGACTTCTGGCAGTACATGCTCGTCGCCGAGGGCGCGGCCGAGATCGCCTCGGATCCGAGCGTCTCGGTCTGGGATCTCGCGGCGCCGCTCGTGATCGTCACCGAGGCCGGTGGTCGCTTCTCCGACTACACGGGGGCGCAGACCGCGTTCGGCGCCAGCGGTCTGGCCACCAACGGCCTCGTGCACGACGCCGTTGCTCGTCTCGCGCCGGGCCTGCCCAGACCGCCGAGAGCGGAATCATATGCGCG
>CAZZWJ010000073.1:10077-10327 GCA_964657875.1 uncultured Solirubrobacteraceae bacterium | reverse complement strand
ACTGGGCGGCCAGCGCGCCGTCGAGCGCCCGGTGGTCCCAGCTCATGCCGAGGATCGTCATCGATCGGATCGCGATCGAGTCGGTGCCGTCGGCGTCGGTGATCACCACCGGCCGCTTGACGACCGCCTCGAAGTCGAGGATCGCGACCTGTGGCTGGTTGATCACCGGGGTGGCCATGATCGAGCCGAACTGACCCGGGGCGGTGATCGTGAACGTGGCGCCGTTCACCTCGTCGGGGGTCAGCCGGCG
>CAZZWJ010000073.1:0-10067 GCA_964657875.1 uncultured Solirubrobacteraceae bacterium | reverse complement strand
GCGCCCGCCCGGCGAGCTCCCGGATCCGGGACGCGAGGCCCGTGACCGACAGCTCCTGGGCACGGGGGATGACGGGCACGATCAGTCCGTCCTCGCCGAGCGAGACGGCGATCCCCAGGTTGACGTCGTCAAAGCGCTGATAGGTGTCACCGTCCAGCCACGCGTTGAGCGCCGGATGCTCGCGCAGGGCGGCCACGGTGGCCTGCGCGACGTAGGCCAGCGCGGTCACCCCGACTCGCCGGCGGGCCGCCTCCACGCGGGTGAGATCGGCCTCGGCCCAGGTCGTGCACGTGGCGGCGACCTCGAGTGACCGCTTCATGTGGGCGCCGATCTGGCGTCGCATCCGGGAGAGTCCGTCTCCCGAGCCCGCCGTCACCGGCGCAGGCCCGGCTGGGCTCGCCGGTGCAGCCGCGGGTGCGGGTGCGGGTGGATCGGGGCGGTAGGGCGACTCGATGTGCATCGGCGCCTCGACGACCTCGCCGTCGCCGTCGGCGGACCCGGATCCGGTGACGACCGCGAGCACGTCGGGCTTGCGGACACGCCCGCCGCGACCGGTCCCGGTCACCGACGCGAGGTCGATTCCGTGCTCGGCGGCGATCCGCTGCACGACCGGCGAGTAGTGGCGTGCCCGGCCGTTTCCCGGCGGCGCCGGTACGGGCGCAGACGTGACGCGGGCGCCCGCCGACGGGGCGGGCCCAGGGGCCGGAGTGGGCGCGGACACCGGGGCGTCCGCGCTCCCGTCGCCGACCGCCATCCGCGCGAGCACCACGCCGACCTCGACGGTCTGCTCGACGTCGATGAGGATCTCGACGAGGACCCCCGCCTGGGGTGCCGGCACCTCGGTCTCGATCTTGTCGGTCGAGATGTCGCAGATCGTCTGCTCGGCGGCGACGCGATCTCCGACCGCCACCCGCCAGGCGACGATCGTGCCCTCGACCACCGACACCCCCATCTGGGGCATCGTGATCTCCACGAGGGTGGCGACGTCAGTAGGCGAGGAGCTCACGGCATGCCTCCCTGACCCGCTCGACCCCCGGCAGGACCGCCTGCTCGAGCGGCGGTGAGAACGGGATCGGCACGTCCGGCGTGGCGACCCGGACGATCGGGCCGTCGAGGTCCTCGAACCCCTTCTCGGCGATCAGCGCCGACACCTGGGCGCCGGCGGCGCAGGTCATGTTCGCCTCGTCGACGATCACGACCTTCGAGCAGCGGGCGACCGAATCGAGGATCGCGGCCTCGTCCAGGGGGACCAGCGACCGCAGGTCGAGCACCTCGATCGCGGCGCCCTCCAGGTCCTCGGTCGCCTGCAGCGCGACATCGACCATCGCGCCGTAGCCGATGACCACGAGGTCAGAGCCGGGTCGGGCGATCCGGGCCGTGAACGGCGTCTCGTAGATGCCCTCGGGCACGTCGCCCTTGACCCGGCGGTAGAGATGCTTGTGCTCCATGAAGCAGACCGGGTTGGGGTCGTGGATCGCGGCGTGCAGCAGCCCCTTGGCATCGTGCGCGGTCGACGGGGCGACGACCTTGATGCCGGGGGAGTGCATGAACAGCGCCTCCGGGTTCTGGGAGTGGAAGGGCCCGCCGGAGAAGCCGCCGCCACTGGGCAGCCGCACGGTGATCGGCACCGCCAGTCCCGAGCGGTAGTGCATCTTGCCCGCGACGTTGACCAGCTGGTCAAAGCCGCAGGAGACGAAGTCCGAGAACTGCATCTCACACACCGGGCGCAACCCGACGACCGCCGCGCCGATCGCGCAGCCGATGATCGCCGACTCCGCCAGCGGGGTGTCCATCACCCGGTCTCCTCCGAACTCCTCGAACATCCCGTCGGTCACCTTGAACGCGCCGCCGAAGACGCCGACGTCCTCGCCCATCACCATCACCCGCTCGTCGGCGCGCAGCTCGTCCCGCAACGCCGACGAGATCGCCTGCAGGTAGGTCATCGTCGCCATCTAGCGATCACCCCCGTCGCCGTCACGGCGGCCGTCGTCGGCGAACCCGCTCCATGGCGCGCGGCCGTCGCCCAGCGGTTCGGGTTCGCCCACGCAGAACACATCGTCTCGGACCCCGTCGGCGACCGGCATCGGCCCCGCGAGCGCCTCGGTGACGGCGGCGTCGAGCTCGGCGGAGAGCTCGGCGCGCACCGCCTCGACGTCGACGCCGAGTGACGTCACCCGCGTCTCCTGGCGCTCGATCGGATCGCGTCGGCGCCACTGCTCCAGCTGCTCGACGGGCACGTACTTCATGTCGTCATGGGCGGCATGGCCGTGCATCCGCATCGTCACCGCCTCGATCAGGGTCGGTCCCCCGCCGTCGATCGCCCGCTCGCGGGCCGACCGGGTCGCCTCGAACATCGCCTCGGCGTCGTTGCCGTCGACCGACACGCCCTCGATCCCGTAGGCGCTCGCGCGCCTGACCGGATCGACGGCGAACTGCTTGGCTAGCGGCGTCGAGTAGGCGTACTGGTTGTTCTCGAGCACGAAGATGACGGGCAGCCTCTGCACCCCGGCCCAGTTCATCGCCTCGTGAAAGTCCCCGCGCGACGTGGAGCCGTCGCCGAACCAGGTGAGCGCGCAGCGGGCCTCGCCGCGCAGCTTGAACGCCATCGCCATCCCGGTGGCGACGAGCATCATGTCCGGGAGCATCGAGACCATGCTCACGCAGCCGAGATCCTTGTCGCCGAAGTGCACGTTGGCATCGCGCCCGGCGGTGACGCCGGCGGCTCGGCCCATGTACTGGCTGAAGATCCGGGTCGGCGAGACGCCGCGGATGAGGTGGGCGGCGAGGTCACGGTGCAGGACGCACAGGCGATCCCGGGGACCCATCGCGAAGGTGGCGCCCGCGGACACCGCCTCCTGGCCGAACCCGTCGTAGAACGAGCCCGGGACCTTGCCCTGGCGGTAGAGGCTCATCGTGCGCTCCTCGATGCCGCGCATCCTGAGCATCGCGCGCAGCAGCTCGGTCCGGTCCTCGGTCGTGAGGTGCGCCGGCGGCGCGTCGGATACCGGAGGGTCCCCAGCGGCTGCGGGGGCGGGTGCAGCGGTGTCGGCCATCGCCATCTCTGAAATGCGCCTTTCCTCATCGCTCGGCTTCGGCGCGGGATCTCCGCACCGGGCCCATGAACCGGCCCGCCTCGGGGGTCTCCCGCCGGCACGACCGCAGGCAGGCAGCCTAGAGCCTGGAGCGCCCGGGCGCCACCTCTGCCCTGGCCCCGGCCGCTGCGGCGCGCGCTTACAGTAGGCCCATGGACCTGTCCTGGGTGGTCCGCGCGCGCTGGCGGCTCGTCGGCGCGTGGATGTGGCCCCTATTCATCGTGCTCGCGATCGTCGACGGGCTGATCGGCCACGCCTGGCCGCTGGCGGGTGACGGTCAGAGCGTCGTCGGCGGCGTCGTGTTCGCGCTCATCCTCAACCTGGTCGCGGTCGTCGTGTTCGCCCGCCCGCTCGCGCTGCTGCTGCGGATGCGCCGCCGTGACCTGCCTCCGGCGATCGCGCGCAACTACGCGGGGACGATCGGGGTCCTCGTGGTCACCGTCGCCTTCGCGGCGATCGGGCTCGCCCATCAGTCGGCGATCAGCGGCGACCGCGCGACGATGCGCGACGCGGCGACGCGGGCGGCCGCCTACATCGGCGACCACGCGCCCGCCCGATTCCGCGCCAACGCCGCGGATCTCTCGACGATCGTCATCCAGGAAAACGTGATGTACCGCGTCTGCGCGGCCGATCCGGGTGGGACCCAGCAGTACTGCGTGGTCGTCGACGAGCAGCGCCCGCTCGCGCAGTCGGTCACCCCCGCGGGATCTGAATCCAACCAGAGCCTCGCGCGCGGGATCAACTGACCGCCCCGACGGCCCGGACCGCCGGGCGGTCGCGCGGTTGCCGGTGATCACGGGCCGGGCGTATGCTGCGCGCGGTGAGCTACGTCGCGCTGATCACGGGCGCCTCGGCGGGGATCGGAGAGGCGACGGCCCGGCGACTGGCGCGAGAGCCCGACGTCGCGCTCGTCCTCGTCGCCCGGCGGGAGGCGCGTCTGCGTGAGCTCGCCGAAGAGCTCGGCGGGGCGACGGTGATCGCCGAGGACCTCACCGACCCGGCGGCCCACGGTCGCATCGCCGAGACGGTCGCGCGGGAGCACGGCGCGCTGCACATGCTCGTCAACAACGCCGGGGCGTCGTGGCGGGGCACGTTCGCCGACACCGGCTGGGCGAACGTCGCCCAGCACATGGCGCTCGACTTCGAGGCGCCGGTCCGCCTCACCGAGGCGCTGCTCGGGCTGCTGCACGAGACCGCCGCGGCGCCGGGTGCCGGCGGGGCGCCCGACCGCCGGGTCTGCATCGTCAACGTCTCATCGACGGCGGGTCGCATCGCGCGTCCGGGGTCGGGCGCGTATTCGGCGGCGAAGTTCGCGCTCGCCGGCTGGACGGATTCGCTGCGCGCCGAGGAGCGCGCCCACGGCGTCCACGTCGGGCTCGTGCTGCCCGGCTTCGTCGCCACCGAGGGCTTCCCCGCCACCGAGCTGATCGGCCGACGGCTGCTGCGCTGGATCGTCTCCGAGCCGCACGTCACCGCGGAGGCGATCCTCGACGCGGGGCCGCGGGGCCACGCGGAGCGCTATACGCCGCGCGGATACGGAGCGCTGGCCGTCGTGCGGACGCTGGCGCCGGGCCTGGTCCGCCGGGCGGTGCAGGGCGGTGCATTCTCCACGAGCACGCGTCCCCACGATTGAGCTACGGTCCCGTAGCAATCGACTCAGGAGCAGATTTCAGATGACTCAGAGCGTCCGCCGGGTCGCCATCCTCGGTGGCAGCCGAATCCCGTTCGCGCGCCAGAACGGCCCGTACGCGAAGGCCTCCAACCAGGACATGCTGACCGCGACGCTCGATTCGCTCGCCGAACGCTTTGGGCTGCAGGGGGAGACCGTCGGCGAGGTCGCCGCCGGTGCGGTGCTCAAGCACAGCCGCGACTTCAACCTCACGCGCGAGTCGGTGCTCGGCTCCCGCCTGGCACCCGAGACCCCCGCCTACGACATCCAGCAGGCCTGCGGGACGGGCCTGGAGGCGACGATCCTGGTCGCCAACAAGATCGCGCTCGGCCAGATCGAGGTCGGCATCGCCGGCGGCGTGGACACGACCTCCGACGCCCCCCTGGCGTTGAACGAGGACCTGCGCCGGACGCTGCTGGACGTGAGCCGCGCCCGCTCGGTGCCCGACCGCCTCAAGGCGCTCACCCGCGTGCGCCCCCAGCAGCTGATGCCGGAGATCCCGCGCAACTCCGAGCCCCGTACCGGCCTCTCGATGGGAGAGCACACCGCGCTCATGGCCACCGAATGGGGGATCGGTCGCACCGAGCAGGACGAGCTCGCGGTGGCCAGCCACCATCACCTCGCCGCCGCCTACGACAGCGGCTGGATGGACGATCTGGTCGTCCCGTTCCTCGGTCGTGAGCGCGATCAGAATCTGCGCGCCGACTCCTCGATGGCCAAGCTGTCGAGCCTCAAGCCCGTCTTCGGTGGTCCGGAGGGCACGATGACCGCCGGCAACTCGACGCCGCTTTCCGACGGCGCCTCGACGGTGCTGCTCGCCTCCGAGGAATGGGCCGCCGCCCACGACCATCCGGTGCTCGCCTACTTCTCCACCGCGCAGACCGCGGCCGTCGACTACGTGCACAAGCGCGAGGGGCTGCTCATGGCCCCCGCCTACGCGATGCCGGTGATGCTCGACCGCGCCGGCCTCTCCCTGCAGGACTTCGACCTCTATGAGATCCACGAGGCGTTCGCCGCCCAGGTGCTGTGCACGTTGCGGGCGTGGGAGGACCCGGTGTTCTGCACCGAGAAGCTGCATCGCACCGAGCCGCTGGGCGCGATCGATCGGGACAAGCTCAACGTCCACGGTGGCTCGCTGGGCGCGGGTCACCCGTTCGGGGCCACCGGCGGGCGCATCGTCGCCTCGCTGGCCAAGGCGCTCTCGGAGCGCACGCCCGCCAAGAAATCCGACCCGCCCGCCCGTGGCCTCATCTCGGTGTGCGCCGCCGGCGGACTGGGCGTCACCGCGATCCTGGAAGGGGTGGGTGGGGGACGATGACCGACCGCTACCAGAAGCTCGTCAACACGCCGATCGGCAAGATCGTCTCCAAGCAGGTCGGTCTGCCCGCACCGCCGACCCTTGCGCGATACCGCGCCGGGGACCCGGTGATCACCGGCACGGTGCTGCTGGGAGCGCCCGCGGGCAGCGACCCCGCCCGTCCGCCGCGCCTGGTCGCGGCGATCGCCCAGGCGCTGAAGACAGCCGACGCACGGGTGATGACCCCGCTGGACGAGGCGCTGCGCGATGCGATCGCCCAGGCGGATCTGGCGGCGCCGATCTTCAACCCGGAGGCGCCCGCTCCCGATCAGGCGTTCAAGGCGCTCGTGCTCGACGCGACCGGCCTCACCAGCGCCCTGGACCTCACGGCGGCCTACGCGTTCTTTCACGACAGCGCCCGGCGGGTGAGCGCGAACGGCCGGATCGTGGTGCTCGCCACCCCGCCCGCGGCTGCGACGTCGCCGTCGGAGGCGGTCGCCCAGCGGGCGCTGGAGGGACTCGTGCGTTCCCTGGCCAAGGAGGCACGGCGCGGCGCCACCGCCCAGCTCGTCCACGTCGCCCCCGGCGCCGAGGCCCAGCTTGAGTCGACGTTGCGCTTCCTCCTGTCCCCGCGCTCGGCCTACGTGTCGGGCCAGGTGATCGAGATCTCCGAGCGCGTCGCCGCCGGACGGGGGGGCGCGTCGATCGACTGGGCCGCGCCGCTGAACGGCAAGGTCGCGCTCGTGACCGGCGCCGCCCGTGGGATCGGCGCCGCAATCGCCGAGGTCCTCGCCCGCGACGGCGCGCACGTCGTCGGGCTCGACGTCGCCGCGATGGCCGGCGAGCTCGAGACCGTCACCCGGGCGCTCGGCGCCAGCGCGATCACCGCCGACGTCACCTCGCCCGAGGCGCCCGCTCAGATCGCCGAGCAGCTGCTCGCCGAGCACGAGGGCGTCGACATCGTCGTCCACAACGCGGGGATCACCCGCGACAAGACGATCGCCCGGATGACCGAGGACCAATGGGACCTGGTGATGGCGATCAACCTGATCGCGCCGGAGCGGATCACCGCCGAGCTCATGGAGCGCAAGGCGATCCGCCGCAACGGCCGGGTCGTCTGCCTGTCGTCGATGAACGGCATCGCCGGCGCCGCCGGGCAGACCAACTACGCCACCACCAAGGCGGGCCTGATCGGGTTCGTGGAGGCCCAGGCGCCGCTGCTGGCCAAGCAGGGGATCACCATCAACGCCGTCGCCCCGGGGTTCATCGAGACGCCGATGACCGCCTCGATGCCGTTCGGCCCCCGCGAAGCCGGGCGGCGAATGAACAGCCTCTCCCAGGGCGGCCTGCCCGTCGACGTCGCCGAGACGATCGGCTGGTTCGCGTGGCCGGCCTCGGCCGGGGTGACCGGCAACGTCGTCCGTGTCTGTGGCCAATCGCTGATCGGAGCCTGAGGTGCGCGACGAGACGGTGCTGAAGGCCTCCCCCCGGATGGGCCGCGCGTTCGCCCGCGCGGGCCTGTCGATGGTGCCCGGCAGCTCCGCGCTGCCGTTCGTCGGCGGGGGTGGCGGCAAGGTCCCCGAGCGCGCGCTCGCGCTCACCCGGGTCCGGGTCGACCGCCGCCGTCTGGCCGACTATGACCGCGTGTGCGGGTTTGACCTCTCCGACACGCTGCCGGTGACCTACCCCCACATGCTCACCTTCCCGTTGCAGCTCGCGCTGATGACCTCACCGCGTTTCCCGGTGGGGGCGATCGGGCTCGTCCACGTCGCCAACCGGATCGTCGCCCACCGTCCGATCTCCGCCGGCGAGCGGCTCGCGCTGCGCGTGTGGGCCACGCCGCTTGAGCCCCACCCCCGTGGCCGCGTCTTCGATCTCCGCTCCGAGGCGTGGGTCGACGACCTGCTCGTCTGGGAGGAGACGTCGACCAACCTCGTGCGCGGCCGCCGTGACGACACGATCGCGTTTCCCGAGGCTCCGCCCGACAGCGCACCGCTGGAGGCGACGGCGACGTGGCAGCTGCCCGGGGACCTCGGCCGCCGCTACGGGGCGGTGTCCGGTGACCTGAACCCGATCCACGTCCATCCGTGGACCGCGAAGCTGTTCGGCTTCCCGACGGCGATCGCCCACGGCATGTGGACGGCCGCGCGCTGTCTGGCCCAGCTCGGACCCGAGCTGCCCGAGGGCCCGTTGACCGTTGACGTCGCCTTCAAGCGCCCGATCCTGCTCCCGGCGCGGGTGCAGTTCGCCGAGGCGCGGGTGATGGTCGGTGACGGTGCCCGCGGTGGGGTGGGCAGGATCGGTGGCCTTGGCAGTGACGGGATCGCGTTCGGGGTCCGGGACGCGCGCAGGGGCACCGTCCATCTCGACGGTCTGCTCACGCCCGCCGTCGTCGCCTGACGGCGGATCGTCAGGCGATCCAGTACCGGCGCTTGGGTGACCCGGCGCCGTCCACGATGTTCTCCAGCACCCCGCCGCAGCGCTCGATCGTGCGCGCCGACGCGATGTTCGCGTCGTCGCAGGTGACCAGCACGCGCTCCACGCCGACCGCGCGGGCGACGACCAGCGACTGGCGCAGGATCTCGGTCGCGTAGCCGCGACGGCGGTGGGCCGGGCGCACGCAGTAGCCGATGTGCCCACCGATCCGCCGGAGCCAGTCGTTGAGCTCATGACGGATCGAGACGCGGCCGACGAGCTCGCCGTCGACCTCGGCGACGAGGAACGTGGCCGGCACCATGCCGTCGGGGAGCTCGGTGCCCTCACGGTGGCGCTCGAGTTGGGCGACGTATGACGACCATGGGTCGTCGGGCTCCCGGAAGAGCAGGAAGACGAAGTCGTCGTGGGCGAGCTCCGCGTGGGCCGCGAGCGCCTCACCCTCATCGCCGTCACCCAGGGGTCGCAGCTGGAGGTCCATGCCGGCAGATTGCCAGAGCCGGCCGGGGTGAGAGATTCTCCGTGACGGTCGTCGCCACAACTGTGTGGCGTCTATCTTCTGGGGTACATGCCCACATTTGTCGAATTGGGCCTCGAGCCCGCACTGCTCGAGCCGCTGCGCGCCCTCGGCTACGAATCACCCAGCCCCATCCAGGAGCAGGCGATCCCGCTCATGCTCGAGGGGCTCGACGTCATCGGTCAAGCCCAGACCGGCTCGGGTAAGACGGCCGCGTTCGGCCTGCCGATGCTGCAGTACGTCGATCCGGAGGAGAACGACGTCCAGGGTCTCGTGCTCACGCCGACGCGCGAGCTGTGCATCCAGGTCACCCAGGCACTGCGCGCCTACGGCGCGAGCAAGGGCGTCGACGTCGTCGCCGTCTTCGGCGGCGCGCCGATCCGCAGCCAGCAGTCACAGCTGCGCGCCGGTGGTCAGGTCGTGGTCGGGACCGTGGGTCGGGTCAAGGACCTGATCAGCCGCCATTCATTGATGCTCAACGCGTGTCGCTTCGTCGTCCTCGACGAGGCCGACGAGATGCTCGACCTCGGCTTCCTCGAGGACGTCGAGAAGATCCTGTCGCTCACGCCGTCCAGCCGCCAGACCGCGCTCTTCTCCGCGACGATGCCCCCGGCGATCCGCCGCCTCGCCGACCAGTACCTGTACGACCCGATCACGGTGAAGGTGAAGGCCGACACGCTCACCGTCGACACCGTCGAGCAGTTCGCGCTGGAGATGATGCCCAAGGACAAGACCGAGACGCTCGTCTCGGTCCTGGAGGCCGAACGGCCCGATCAGGCGATCGTGTTCGTGCGCACCAAGGTCCGCGCGGATCAGCTGTTTCGCACGCTGCGCGACCGCGGCATGAACGCGCGCGCGCTGCACGGTGACATGAGCCAGGGCGCCCGCGACGGCGTGATGATCACCTTCAAGGCCGGCCACGTCCCGCTGCTGGTGGCGACCGACGTCGCCGCCCGGGGGCTTGACATCTCGGGGATCTCCCACGTCATCAACTACGACGTGCCGACCTCCCCCGACGTGTACGTCCACCGGATCGGTCGCACCGGCCGGGTCGGTCGC
>CAZZWJ010000072.1:0-10335 GCA_964657875.1 uncultured Solirubrobacteraceae bacterium | reverse complement strand
AGACGACCGTCCGTGACGCGCTCGCCTCCGAGCAGGTCGCGCTGCACCGCGTGCGCGGTCGGCTCACCGAGGAACGCCGGCGTCTGATCGTGCTCCGACGCCGGCTCAGCGGCGCTCGCAGCCTGCTCGCCGACCAGCTGCGCTCCGGTTACGAGGCCCAGCGTCCGAACCTCGTGAGCATCGTGCTCAGTGCCCACGGGTTCAACGACCTGCTCGACCAGCTGTCGTTCCTGGGCCGCGCCGAGAACGAGCAGCAGCGGCTGATCGCCTACACCGCAGACGCCAAGCGCCGTGCCGCTACGGTGGCGGCACAGCTCGTGGCCTTGCGGACGACCGACGCCCGGATCGAGCACGGCAGCCTGCTCGAGGCCCGTGCGCTCACGGGCATGAACCTACTGCTGCACGCCAAGGAGGGGGCCCTCGCGCGGGCCCGCGCCGCCCAGGCGAGCGCCCTGTCGATCAGCCGCGGCGTGAGCCGAGGTCTGCGGTCTCAGATCGCATCCGTCCAGGCGGCCCGGCGGGCCGCAGCGTTGCGTGCCGCCCGGATCCGCGCCGCCCACGCGGCCGCGGTGGCCCGCGCCGCCGCTGCGGCCACGCCCACCCCCCCGACGACGACGGCCACGAGCCCCGGCTCCACCAGCCCGACGACCGCCGGCTCGCCGGCGACCGGCGGCTGGGCGATCCCCTACGCGATCGTGCTCTGTGAATCCGGCGGACAGAACCTGCCGCCCAACAGCGCGGGCGCCTCCGGCTACTACCAGATCATCCCCGGCACCTGGCGGCTCTTCGGGGGAACCGGCCCGGCCGCCTACCTCGCCTCCGAGGCCGAGCAGAGCGCGGTGGCGTCGCGGATCTGGAACGGCGGCGCCGGCGCGTCGAACTGGGTGTGCGCCGCGATCGTCGGCATTCACTGAGCCGGGCGCCGGCCTCCCGCACGCGGATCCTCGCCGCGGCGGTGATGCTCATGCTCGCGCTCGCCCTCCGCGTCGGCTTCGTGGCCACCACGTCCTACCACGCGGTGAACGACGCCGGCACCTACAACCGCTTCGCCGCGACAATCGCCACCCACGGCGACTACGTCACCGGCGACGGGCCGGGCACCGGGGCGGGCGGCTCCCGCGGGCCGACCGCCTACTTCCCGCCCGGCTACCCCTACGCGCTCGCGGTTGCCGATCTGCTCGACGGCCACGCCTCCGGACACCGCGCCGCCCTCGCCGGCGAGCGGCTGGAGAACGCGGCGCTGGGGACGGTGACGGTCGCGCTGATCGGCCTGCTGGCGCTCCAGCTGGCCGGCCCGGATGCGGGGCTGGCGGCGCTCGGCCTCGCCGCCGTCTACCCGCCGCTGATCGAGCTCTCGGGCCTGCTGGTGGCCGAGAACCTGCTCGTCGTCTGGGAGCTCGCCGCGGTGCTCGCGGCACTGCGCGCCCGCGGCTCACCGCACCCGTGGCGGTGGATCGCCGCCACCGGGGGGCTGCTGGGCCTGGCGACGCTCACCCACGAGAACGCCGCGGTCATGCTGCTCGCGCTCGCCGTCCCGGTCGCGGGCGCGGCGCGGGCCGCCGGGGCGCGGCCCGGACGCGGGGTGGCGCTCCTGACCCTCGCGGCCGCGGCGATGATCGCGCCCTGGACGATCCGCAACGCGGTCGAGCTGCACCACTTCGTCCCGGTCTCCGATGAGACCGGGATCACCCTGCGCGGCGCCTACAACCCGAGCTCCGCGGCCGACCCCACCGTCGCCTGGAAGTGGCGGCTCTTCGTCAAGATCCCCGCCGATGCGGGGGTGCGGCGAGACGCAGGACGGCTGACGGAGATCGCGCTCGGCGACCGCCTGGAGCACCGGGCGCTCGCCTACATCGCCGCGCACCCGAGCGCCCCGCTGCGCGTCGCCGGGGACAACCTGCGGCGGCTGCTCGAGCTCGAGGGCGCGGCGGCGTGGCAGGCCTCGGCCCGGGCGGTCGACCTGCCCGTCGACGACGCCCGGATCGGGGTGATCGGCTTCTGGGTGCTCGGGATCCTCGCCCTCGCCGGCTGCCTGACCGCCGCCGCGCGGTCCGCGCCCCGGTGGGTGTGGGCGGTCCCGGTCCTGCTCGCGCTGTCGGTCGTGTTCGTCAACGTCGAGACCCCGCGCTTCCGGGAGCCGATCGACCCGTTCCTGCTCGTGCTCGCCGGCTGCGCGGTGAGCGGGGGCGTCGCGCGGCTGCGAGCGCGCGCCGGGCACCACTGACCGCGAACGGCGTCGCCCCTGCGCCGCCGCCAGCTGCGATCATCGACGCCATGATCGAACGAGACGTCCGCACCCGCGACGGGCGCGTCCTGCGCGTCGCCGAGGCCGGGGATCCCGCCGGCGTGCCGGTGATGTACCTGCACGGGATGCCCGGCTCCCGGCTGCTGGAACCCGACGACATCGTCCGGGCGACGCGGCGCGGAGTTCGCCTGATCGGCTATGACCGGCCGGGCTACGGCGCCTCGAGCCGGCACCCGGGTCGTAACGTCGCCGACTGCGCCGGCGACGTGCGCGCGATCGCCGGCGCCTTGGGGATCCCCCGCCTCGCGGTGTGGGGCGTCTCCGGTGGTGGTCCGCACGCCGCGGCGTGCGCGGCGCTGCTCTCGGGCCTCGTGCCCGCGGTGGCGATGCTCGCCTCGATCGCGCCCTATGGGGCGCCGGGCCTGGATTACTTCGACGGGATGGGCGAGGAGAACGTCATCGACACAAGACTGATGGTCGACGACCGCGCGGCGGCCCGTGCGAAGACCGACGCCGACGCGCGCGCGACCGTCGACGGTGACATGGGTCAGATGCTCTCGATGCTGCGCACGCTGCTGTCCCCGGTGGACGCCGCCGTGCTCACCGACGAGCTCGGCGCGTTCGTGCTCGCGTCGATGCAGCTGGGGCTGACCCCCGGCGCCGACGGCTGGTGGGATGACAACGTCGCGACGATGGATGACTGGGGCTTCGGCCTCACCCAGATCCGCACCCCGGTGCTGGTCCTGCACGGCCGCGCCGACCGCTTCGTCCCCGTCGCCCACGGGGAGTGGCTCGCCGGCGCGATCCCCGGTGCCGAAGCGCGGATCTTCGAGGACGAGGGACACATCTCGCTCACCGTCAACCGGCTCGACGAGGTCTACGACTGGCTGCTGGCGCGGATGGACTGAGCATCCGCGCCACCGCGGCTCAGGCGAGGTCGCGCAGCCGGTTCATGGCGTCGAGCCCCGCCACCTTGTAGGCCTCGGCGAGCGTCGGGTAGTTGAAGACCGCGGAGACGAGGAAGTCCAGGCCCGCCTCGCGGTCCATCAGCGCCTGTCCGATGTGCACCAGGTCGGTGGCCTGGGCGCCGATCACGTGGACGCCGAGCAGCCGCCGGTCCTCGGGGGAGACGAGGATCTTCAGCAGGCCGTCCTCCTCGCCCAGCATCATCGCCTTGGCCAGCTCGCGCCACCAGGCGACCCCGGCGACGTAGGGCACCGCGGCGGCGGTGAGCTCCTCCTCGCTGCGGCCCACGAAGGAGATCTCGGGGATCGAGTAGATCCCGGTGGGCACGAGGTCGGGCAGATGGGTGACCGGCTCGCCGAACATCGCCAGCGCGGCGATCCGGCCCTGCTCCATGCCGGTGGCGGCGAGGCCGGGCGGGCCGGCGACATCGCCCACGGCGAAGATGTGGCCGACCGACGTGCGGTAGTCGTCATCGACCTCCATCCGGCCGCGGCGGTCGCATTCCAGGCCGGCCTGATCGAGGGCGAGCTCGGCGGTCGCCCCCTGGCGCCCCGTGGCGTAGAGCAGGGTGTCGGAGACGATCTCCTTGCCGGACTTCAGGCGGCAGATCACCTGGTCGCCACGGCGCTCGACGCCGGTCACCTTCTCGTCGAAGCGAAACGTGACCCGTCGCTTGCGCAGCAGGTACTGCAGCGCGATCGCGATGTCGCGGTCCAGGTAGGGCAGCAGGCGGTCACGGGCGTCGACGAGCGTCACCCGGCAGCCGAGCGCGGCGAACATCGACGCGTATTCGACGCCGATCACGCCGCCGCCGACGATCGTCATCGTCTTCGCGGAGCCGATGTCGAGCCCGAGGACGCCGTCGGAGTCGATCACCCGCCGATCGTCGAAGTCGACCCCGGGGGGACGGGCCGGGTTGGTCCCGACGGCGACGACGATGTGCTCGGCGCTCACCCGCAGCTCGGTGCCGTCGTCGTCGCAGTCGGTGACGTGCACCGTGTGCGGACCCTCGAACGCGGCGCGGCCGATGATCAGTCCGACGGCGTTGCGCCGGAACTGCTCACGCACGATGGCGGTCTCGCCGGCGACCACCCGCGCGACACGGTCGTGGAGCTGATGGCCGAGCGCGCTCTCCTGGCGCTCGGGGTGCAGCGGATCGGTGAGGTCCGCGCGGCGGCCGCCCATCGCGTCGAGGATCGACTGGCGCAGCGTCTTGGACGGGATCGTGCCGCTGTGGATGGAGACCCCGCCGACGCGGTCCCGCCGCTCGACGACGGCGACGCGCTTGCCGAGCTTGGCCGCCTGGATGGCGGCCCGCTGTCCGCCGGGCCCGGAGCCGATGACGAGGAGATCGAGATCCACGGCTTCAGGATTGCGCGGTGCGCCAGTCCGGGGTGGTCGGTGAACGGCCGAGCTGACGCGTGTGCACGAGTGAGTCGAGGTGCGCGAGCGCCTCGCCGGAGCCGACGGCGACACAGGTCAGCGGGGAGTCGGCGCGGAAGACCGGCATCCCGGTCTCGCCGGCGACCATCTCCGGAAAGCCGCGGATGAGCGTGCCGCCACCGGCCAGCAGGATGCCGTCCCGCGCGATGTCGGAGGCGAGCTCGGGGGGAGTCTGCTCCAGCGTGTCGCGGATCGCCTGCAGGATCTCGCGCAGCGGCGCGGCGATCGCCGAGCGGACCTCCTCGGAGCGCAGCGCCACCGCGGTGGGCAGGCCGGTGACGAGATGACGACCGCGGACCTCGAGCACCATCTCGCGGTCGCCGAGCGGGATCGCCGAGCCGATCTCGATCTTGATCGATTCCGCGGTCCGGGAACCGATCGCCAGCTGATAGACCGAGCGCAGGTAATGGCCGATCGCGTCGTCCATCTCATAGCCTCCGACGCGCACCGAGCGGGCGATGACGATCCCGCCCAGCGAGATCACCGCCATCTCACTGGTGCCGCCGCCGACGTCGACGACCATCCGGCCGATCGGCTCCTCGATCGCCAGACCGGCGCCGATGGCCGCCGCGATCGGCTCCTCGATCAGCTGCACCCGTCGGGCCCCGGCGGCCAGCGACGCCTCCTCCACGGCCCGCTTCTCGACCTCGGTGACGCCGCTGGGCGCGCACACGATGAGGCGGGGGTGGGCGGTGCGGCGGTCGATCACCTTGCGGATGAAGTAGCGCAGCATCTCCTCGGTGACCTCGAAGTCGGCGATCACCCCGTGGCGCAGCGGCCGGGTGGCCGAGATCGTCGACGGGGTGCGGCCGATCATCCGTTCGGCCTCGTTGCCGACGGCGTGCACCTCTCCGGTGGTGAGATCGGAGGCGACCACCGAGGGCTCGGAGACGACGATTCCCCGGCCGCCGACGTAGACGAGGGTGTTCGCGGTCCCCAGGTCGATCGCCATGTCGTGGACGCCGAGACTGGGGGTGAACGTGCGACGCGAGTTGTCGCGTCGGGATCCGTCGCGGCGAAAGCGCATCGCGGTCAGAGACTAGTGCCCGACGGACGCGGCCGCCCACCCGTGCACAATCAACCCGATGGGTCACCGCTCCCACCGCGCGCCCGTGAATCTGCTGCTGCTCCTGGCGACGGTGGCCACGATCGCGGCCGCGGCCGCGCGGTTTCTCGACACGCAGGTCCTGAGCGCCCCACGGTGGACACAGACCAGCGGACGGTTGATCGCCGACCCGGCGGTGCGGCGCGCCGTCGCGGCGTTCGCGGTGCGCCACGCGTTCGCGGGGGTCGAGACGGGAAGCTCAGGCGGGCTGCCGGGTGCGGCGGCGACGATCGCCGAGCGGGAGCTGCGCCGCGTCGCCGCCGGCGCCGCCCGGTCGGTGCTGTCGAGTGCGGGCGGACGCCGCGCATGGCGCGACGCCAACCGCGAGGCGGTCTCGGGGCTGCTGGGCGCCGTCGATCACCCCCGTCCCGGTGAGACGGTGACGCTGGCGCTCACCCCGCTGCTGAACGACATCGTCAGGGGCGTCGCGCGCAACCCGGTGGTGCGGGCGATCCCTCACAGCGCGACGGTGCTGGCGGCGGCGACGCCCGACGCCGGTCGGCTGGTCATCCTCGCCCCCGCGCGGGTGCGCGACGCACGCGCCGGCGTCCGCGTCGTGCGCGTGCTCGGCTGGGCGCTGCCGCTCGGCGCGCTGGCGCTGTTCGGCCTCGGGCTGGCCCTCGCCGGAGGCTGGCGGCGGCGGGCGCTGAGCCGGATCGCCTACGGCCTGCTCATCGCCGGCGGGGCCGTGCTCGGGCTGCGCGCCGGTCTGCAGTTCCCGCTCGCCGACGCCGTCGTGCACTCCGCCGGCGACCGGGCGGCGGTGCGGGGAGCGTGGCTGATCGCGACCGTCGCGCTGCGGTCGGAGGCGATCGGCCTGCTCGTGGCGGGCGGAGTCCTCGCCGTCGGCTCGTGGCTGGCGCGCGCGCTGGTGCGCTGAGCGCTCAGCGCTCGCCGGGCAGCTTGCGCGGGTACTGCGAGACGTTCGCCGCGAGGTCCAGCGCGGTGCGGACGATCCGGGCCTGCTCGGTCCCGTGGGCGATCGGATAGCCCTCCCCGGAGGCGGCGCGCTCGGGACGCCCGACGTAACCGAACTCAAGGCCCTCGGGCAGGATCTGCTGCAGGCGCGGGGCCATGAACGCGCGGGCGCCCATGTTGCGCGGCTCCTCCTGGACCCACACGACCTCCTCCAGCTTGGGATAGCTCTGGATGAGCCCGAGGATCTCGCCCTGCGGGAAGGGGTAGAGCAGCTCGACGCGACCGATCGCGACGGCGGGGTTGTCGGCGCGGGCCGGTGAGCTGATGAGGTCGTAGTAGACCTTCCCGGTGCACAGCAGCAGTCGGGTGACCTCGGCCGGATCGCAGTCGGGGTCGGCGAGCACCGGCGAGAAGCGGCCCTGGGTGAGATCCTCGACGCGGCTTGAGGCCAGCGGCAGGCGCAACAGCGATTTGGGGGTCATCACGATCAGCGGGCGCTGCTTGGCGATCCGCGCCTGGCGGCGCAGCAGGTGGAAGTACTGGGCCGGCGTGGTCGGGTTCGCGACCCGGATGTTGCCCTCGGCGGCGAGCTGCAGGTAGCGCTCCAGGCGGGCGGAGGAGTGCTCGGGACCCGCGCCCTCATACCCGTGGGGCAGCAGCAGGGTGAGCCGTGAGGTCTGCCCCCACTTCGCCAGACCGGGCGCGATGAACTGGTCGATGATGACCTGGGCGCCGTTGGCGAAGTCGCCGAACTGGGCCTCCCACAGCACGAGCGTCTCCGGACCCTCCTGGGAGTACCCGTACTCAAAGCCGACGCACGCGGTCTCCGACAGCGGGCTGTTGTGCAGCTCCATCGGCGCCAGCGCCCCCGGGAGATGCTGGATCGCGCAGTGCTCCTGGCCGGTCTTCGCATCGTGCAGGACGAGGTGGCGCTGGCTGAAGGTGCCGCGCTCGGTGTCCTGTCCGGTGAGCCGGATCGGGATCCCCTCACCCAGCAGCGAGCCGAACGCGAGCGACTCGGCATGGGCCCACACGATCGCCGGCTTCTCGCTGTCGACGGCGATCGCCTGGCGACGACCCTCGAGCTGCTTGACCATCTTGGGGTGCACGGTGAAGCCATCCGGCACTCCCAGGAGCTCCTCGTTGAGGACCTGCAGCAGGTCGAGGGGGACCGCCGTGGTCACCTCCGGCGACGGTGTGCGATCGAGCTGGTACTCGCCGGTCGGCTGATCACCGGCGCCCTCGACGGCCGCGGCGACGCGGTCCTTGAGCTCCTGGTGGGTCTCGGAGAGCACCGCCCACACGGCGTCGGTCATCTCGGTGGACTCCGCCTCGTCGACGACGCCCGCCTCGATCAGCTGATGGGCGAACAGCTCTCGGACGGGGGCGTGCTTCTTGATCGCCGCATACATCTCCGGCTGCGTGTAGGCGGGCTCATCGGCCTCGTTGTGACCGAAGCGCCGGTAGCCGATGAGGTCGATGAGGACGTCGTGGCCGAACTCCTGGCGGTAGGCGAAGGCGAGGCGGATCGCGCTGATGCAGGCGGCGACATCGTCGGCGTTGACGTGGATGATCGGCACGTCGAAGCCCTTGGCGAGGTCGGAGGCCATCGTCGTGGACCGGGAGTCGTCGGCGTCGGTCGTGAAGCCGACCTGGTTGTTCTGGATGATGTGGACGGTGCCGCCGACGGTGTAGCCGTCGAGCGCCTGCAGGTTGAGCGTCTCGGCGACCACGCCCTGACCGGGGAACGCGGCGTCGCCGTGCAGGATGATCGGGATCGCCGCGTTGGTGTCCTGATGGGCGTGCGGTCCCTGACGGGTCGTCTGGGCCGCGCGGGTGGCGCCGGCGGCCACCGGGGCGACGAACTCCAGGTGCGAGGGGTTGGACTCCAGGCGCACGGTGAGCGATTCGCCGCCGCGCAGCTGGTAGTGACCCTCGGCGCCGTGGTGGTACTTCACGTCGCCGGTGCCGCCGTCGGGCAGGGTGGTGATCGGCTCGAGCGTCTTGCCGCCCTCGAACTCGGCGAAGATCGAGCCATAGGGGCGGCCGAGGTTGTGAGCGAGCACGTTGAGGCGTCCCCGGTGGGCCATGCCGACGACGACCTCACGCGCGCCGCGGGTCCCCGCGAGCTGGATCAGCTCGTCGATCATCGGGACCGTCATGTCGAGGCCCTCGATCGAGAACTGCTTCTGGCCGAGATAGGCCTTGTGCATGAAGCGCTCGAAGGCGTCGACCTCGGTGAGGCGCTTGAGCAGCTGGCGCTGCTCCTCGTCGGTGAGCGGCTGACGGAACTGGCCGGATTCGATCGCCTCGCGCAGCCACAGCCGCTGGCGGTTGGAGGCGATGTGCTCGATCTCATAGGCGATCGTGCCGCCGTAGGTCTCCCGCAGATGGGGCAGCGCGTCGGCGAGCGTCGCGCCGGGCACGTACATGCGCAGGATGTGGGACGGGATCCGCTCCATCAGCTCGGGGGTGAGGCCCACGGTCGCGGGGTCCAGCGAGGGATCGGAGGCCGGCTCGCGCCCCAGCGGGTCGAGGTGAGCGGCGAGGTGGCCGACCGTCCGGTGGGCCTTGAGCAGCGAGGTGGCCGACTGCACGGCCTGCAGCAGCGCCTCGAGGTCGTCTGACCCGGATCGCCCGGTCACGGGGGCAAGCTCGACGGCCGCCGGCGCGGCGCTCTGCGCGGCCTCGGCGAAGCGGGGGGCGGGCGGCTCGGGGAGCGCCGGCAGCTCGGTGCCAAGCGCGGCGAACACCCCCTCGTAGAACTCCGCCTCTCCCTGCAGCAGCGCCTCGATGCGCTGCAAAAAGCGTCCGGACTCGGCGCCCTGGATGATCCGATGGTCATAGGTCGAGGTCATCGTCATCACCTTCTCGGCGCCGATCAGCTCGCCGATGTGCGCCAGTCCCACCGGGTAGGCGATCGAACCGGTGGCGATGATCGTGCCCTGCCCGACCATCAGCCGCGGGACCGATGCGATCGTGCCGATGCCGCCCGGGTTGGTGAGCGAGACGTTGGCGCCCTGCAGATCGTCGGCGGCCAGTGAGTTGGTGCGCGCCTTCTCGACGAGCGCGTTGTAGGCGTCGAGGAAGCCGTCGAAGCCGAGTCGCCCGGCGTCCCGGATGACCGGGACCATGAGCGTCCGGGAGCCGTCCTTCTTCTCGACGTCGACGGCGAGGCCCAGGTTGACCTGGGCGTCGTCGACGCGGTGGGGCTTGCCGTCGACCTCGGCGAAGTGATGGGCCATCACCGCCATCTCCTCGGTCGCCACGCGAGCGATCGCGTAGGCGATGAGGTGGGTGAAGGAAACCTTACGGCCGGCGCTCTTGAGCTGCTTGCGACGGGCGTCGAGCGTGGTGACGGTGAGCGTCCGGAACGAGGTGGCGGTCGGGATCGAGCGGCTGTCGTCCATGTAGCGCGCGAGCGCGGCGCCGCTGCCCTTGATCAGCGTCGAGCCCGCGGCCGAGGCGGGGGCGGACGCGCCGTTGCCGTTGCCGTGGGCGTCGTGGGAGAGCACGTCGGCCTTGGTGATGCGACCACCGCGGGCGGAGCCGTGGATCGTGCCGAGGTCGACTCCCTCCACAGCGGCGACCCGCCGGGCGACCGGCGACGCGTTCGCGGCCGCGCCGTTGGTGGGGGCAGCGCCCGTGGTGGAGGCGG
>CAZZWJ010000071.1:3304-10356 GCA_964657875.1 uncultured Solirubrobacteraceae bacterium | reverse complement strand
GACGGACGGCGGCGCTGCGTCCCCTCCCCGGCGGCCCTCGACACAGCTCCGGGACGCTGACGCTGGGCCGTCGCGACGGTATCCTCACCCTCGATCTCAGGGTGAGGCTACGTCGACCACCGCACCGCCACCACTACGAGGCCTACCTGTATGACTCGATCCTACGCTCCCACTCCCTGGGCCGGGTGAGGCCCCACGGGATCACCCGGCTGCGGCTGCCCGCCGACGCCTCGCGCTACGACGACATCGACGTCTCCGATCAACCGCGGGGCGCGGTGAACCCCAGCGGAGAGTCACGCCTGCGGGGTCCCAACCCCGCCCGCGCCTACGGGCGGGGCGCCCGCCGCGGCAGTCGTTCCAGCGCGCCCACCACCCGGTAGTAGTGGGTCGGCGTCACCCGCGCGAGCGCGTCGAAGACGTATGCGTCGGGGCCGACGAGCACCCGGCTGCGCCCGGCCGCCACCCCCTGGTGGATGATCTTCGCCGCCTTCTCCGGTGTGGTGACGGCGAGGCCGTCGAACTCCGCCACCGCCGCGTCACGGGTCATCTCCCGGCCCAGCGGGTGGGAGTGAAACCGGGCGTTGCGCACGACGTTGGTCTTCACGCCCCCGGGATGCACGACGCAGGCCCGCACCCCGGACCGGGCGATCGTGAGCTCCTGGCGCAGCGCGTCGGTGAACCCGCGGACGGCGAACTTCGACGCGCAGTAGGCGCTCTGGCCCGGGAACCCGACCAGTCCGAACACGCTCGACACGTTGACGATCACGCCGGAGTCCTGACGCTGCAGGATCGGCAGGAACGCCCGCGTCCCGTTCACGACACCGCCGTAGTTGATGTCGGTCACCCACTCGTCGTCCTCGATCGAGCCCTCGGCGACCGTCTGGATGGCCGAGACCCCCGCGTTGTTGAAGACCATCCCGAGCGGCGCGGGCGCCCAGTCGGCGACCTCGGCGGCGAACGCGAGCTGCGCCTGGCGGTCACGCACGTCGAGCACCCGGGAGAGGACGGGGCCGCCGATCGCCTCCGCGGTCTGCGCGAGGCCGTCCTCGTCCTGATCGCAGATCGCCACCGGGCAGCCGTGACGGGCCAGGCGCTGGGCGACGGCGCGGCCGATCCCCGATGCGGCACCGGAGATGAAGGCCGTACGGCCGTCGACGGCGATCGGGCGACGAGCCATCCGCTCAGACGGGGGTCGACTCGACATCGGCAGCGACGGGCGTCGCCCGTGGCGGCTGCCAGGCGTAGTCGTCGGGGTCAAAGTGGGCGATGCGGCGCTGATAGGCGCGCACGCTGCCCGGCCACATCACCGAATTGCGCCCGGTCGAGTCCAGATACCAGCTGATGCACCCACCGACGCTCCAGACGCTGCCCTCGGTACCCCGGTCGATCTCGGCCACCGACCGGGCCTGGGCCTGCGCGGTCGGGACGACCGAGGCGGCCCCGACCCGGTCGCGATGCGCGAGCAGCTTGACCAGATACTCGATCTGGGCCTCGATCATGAGCAGCACCGAGTTGTGGCCCAGGCCGGTGTTCGGACCCAGCAGGAAGAACAGGTTGGGGAATCCGGCGACCCCCATACCGAGGTGAGCCCGCGGGCTGCCGCCCCACAGGTCGGAGAGCCGCTGACCGTCGGAGTCGCGCAGGCGCCGCGCGATCGGTGGGTCGGCGGCCTGAAACCCGGTGGCGAGCACGATCGTGTCAAGCCGATGATGGACGCCGGCGGCATCGATGATCCCGTCGGCGACCACCTCGCGGATCGAGTCGGTCACCACCTCTGCGTTGTCGGCGACGAGCGCCGGATACCAGCGGTTTGAGAACAGCACGCGCTTGCAACCGAGGCGGAAGGTCGGCGTCAGCCGGGCGCGCAGCGCCGGATCGGTCACCTGCCGGGCGAGCTGGCGGCGACATTGCAACTCGGCGATGCGCATCAGCATCGGGTGCGAGAACCCGATGTGCGAGCCCTCCTGAAACGAGAACGCGGCCGCCCGGGCGATCCTCCCCAGCCGCGGATGCCGCGCGAGCCGCTGGCGCCAGACGCGCGGAATGCGGATGTTCTCCCGCGGCAGCACCCACGTCGGCGTGCGCTGAAACAGGGTGAGGTGCGCGACGCGCGGCTGGATCTCGGGCACGAACTGGATCGCCGAGGCGCCGTTGCCGACGACCCCGACCCGTTCGCCCTCCAGGGGATGCTCGTGGTCCCAGTGCGCGGAGTGAAAGACGGTGCCGGTGAACGTTCCCAGACCCGGGATGTCGGGGATCGACGGATCGGCGAGCGCGCCGGACGCCGAGATCAGGATCGCCGCGGTGTAGTTGCCGCCCGTCGTCTCGATCTCCCAGCGGTCGCGATCGCGGTCAAAGCGCGCATCGACGACGTCGCTTCCGAAACGCATGAACCGCTCCACGTCGTGGGCGGCCGCGACCCGGCTGATGTACGCCCGGATCTCGGGTTGCAGCGCGAACGCGCGGCTCCAGTCGGGGTTGGGCTCGTCGCGGTAGGAGTACAGGACGCTCGGGATGTCGCACGCGCAGCCCGGGTAGCTGTTGACGCGCCAGGTGCCACCGAGGGCATCGCCGCGCTCGAGCATCACGAAGTCCTCGCGTCCGGCGCGGCGCAGCGCGATCGCCATCCCGATGCCGGCCAGGCCGGCGCCGACGATCGCGATCTCGACGTCTGTCGTTGCCCCGGCGCTCATCGGCGGGTGAGGATCGCCTTGATCGTCGGCCCCACGCTCGCGCGCAGCTCGCGCGTGTCGCGGCCCTGCTGCAGCGAGATGACAAGCAGCTCGCGCAGGCCCCCGACGATGATGATCGCGGTATCCATGTCGAGCGCGGGCGCCGAGAAGTCCGGCTGGGCGCGGCGGCCGGCGTCGACGAGGCCGACGAGCATCTCAGCGAAGCGCTCGAGCATCACCTGTCCGCGTGTGGTTCCCTCCCCGCCCAGGGCCGGCAGCTCGCGGACGAAGCTCGCATACAGCGCCGGCTGCTCGGTGACGTTGGCGATGTAGGCATCCACGGCACAGTCGACCTGCTCGTCGAGCGCGCGCTCGGCGTCGACCGCGCTCGCGATCTGCTCGAGCATCGTCTGGTTGGTCGCGTCGAACAACGCCAGAAAGCATCCATCGCGGTCACCGAAGTGCTCATAGAAGTTGCGTCGCGACGTCCGGGCGAGCCTGACGATGTCGGCGACCGTCGTGTCGCGGTAGCCCTTCTCGCGGATCGAGACGGCCAGCGCTGCGATCAGGCGATCGCGATGACCGGCCGGACCGCCGTCGAAACCCGGCGGCGGCGTCTCGGCAGGAGCGGGCGTGGAGGGCACCGACACGGCTCCCAGGATAGATGTCAGCTCAGCGCCGGGAGCCGACGCGGACCTGACAGCCGTGAGCGGGGATCATCGTCACGTTGCGCATCCGCGGCGCCTCGGCCGCGAGGTCCGGTGCCCGTAGATCACAGCGGCGCGCGATCGCCTCCACCATCACCCGCTGCTCGGCCATCGCGAGGGCGGCGCCGAGACAGCGGCGGATTCCCCCGCCGAACGGGATCCACGTGTAGGTGCCGGGCTTCTCCTCGAGAAAGCGCTCGGGGCGAAACACGGACGGGTCGGGATAGACGTCGCTGCGGTGATGCATGCCGATGATCGAGACCGCGGTCGCGCTCTGGGCGGGGATCACGTACTCCCCGAAGCGCCACGGACGGGTCACCATCCGGACCACCATCGGGATCACCGGGCGCGCTCGCATCCCCTCGTGGATCGTCGCCTCGACGTAGCGCGCGCTGCTCTCGGGGTCTGAGGAGCGGACCTCGTCGCGCAGACGGTCGTAGGCGGCAGGGCTCCGCAGCAGCCGCTCGAAGGTCCAGGCGAGTGAGTTGGCGGTCGTCTCATGGCCGGCGAGCACGAGGGCCATCAGCTCGTCGCGCAGCTCCTTGTCGCTGAGCGGCTGACCGTCCTCGTCGCGGGCGGCGAGCAACAGCGACAGCACGTCGCCACCCTGGCGGCGGTCGGCGTCCCGGCGGCGCGCGCGGATGACCGCGTACATCTGGCGATCGACGATCCCGAGCAGCGTCACGAGCAGATCCTGGTGCTGGCGACGACCGTGGTTGCGGATCTCGATCAGCTGAAAGAGCTTGGTCGTCGACAGCGCGAGCATGCGTCGGAGCGTCTCGCGCATCCGCGCGCCGGTCGAGCTCGTGTCGCTGTGATCGATGCCGAAGATCCCGCGCATGATCACCTCGAGCGTCACCGCCTGCATCCGGGGCGCGAGCCCGAACTCCGACCCCTCCCGCCAGCCGTCGATCTCGGTCTCGGCGACCTCGCCGATCATCTCCACGTAGCGCTGGACCGCCTCGCCGTGAAATGGGGGCAGCAGCAGCTTGCGCTGGCGCAGGTGCCGGTCACCGACCGAGGTGAGCACGGAGTCGGGGCCGAGGATCGTCCCCAGCGGCGAGGAGCCGGTGAGCGACGGCGCGTCACCGGGCCGGGACTTCATCAGCGAGGCGAAGTGGTCGGGATGGCAGGAGACCGTCATCCCCTCCGGCCGCATCGGCATCCGCATCGTCCACACGTCGCCGAAGCTGCGGTGCCCACCGATCGCGAAACCCATCGGGCGCGCGGCGAAGCGCAGGCCCTGGACGGCCGGCGACAGCTCATAGCCGGGCGGCGGCGCGGTGATCGCCTCGCCGTCGGCGGGGCCGGCGGGCGAGGGGGCGAAGCGGGATGTCGTCGCGGCCGCGGCGAGCGGATCGACGACGCCGGAGAGGTCGACCTGGGTCGACTCGGGATTCTTGGTAGCGCTCACGGTACGTAACTGTACCTCTCCGGGCCGATCGTGTGTAGCTGCCGGCTCAGAATCCCGGCGGGCGCCGGTGCGCCCACGGTGCCGCGGCCTCGAGCTGGGCGGCGAGTCCGAGCAGCACCGCCTCGGCGCCGGGGCGCCCGACGAGCTGCACCGAGAGCGGCAGACCGTCGCCGTCGAAGCCCGCGGGGACGGTGATCGCCGGCTGACCGGTGAGGTTGAAGACGGCGGTGAACGGCGTGAAGCGACCCGCGAGGTTGACCGCGTAGGGCGCTGAGCGGCCGTAGCCGCCCCCGGCCTCGATCGCGGTGCGGGCCAGCCCCGGAGTGAGCAGCACGTCGACCTCCTCCCACAGGCGCAGGATCCGTCGCGTCGTCACCTCGCGGTGGGCGAGCAGCCGGTCCCGGCGCCGGCGCGGCACCGCGAGGCGTCCGGCGCGGGCCATCCCCCGGGTGCTGGACTCAAGCCGCGCGGGATCGGGCAGCGCGCGGGCCTCCTCTGACACCGCGCGCAGCCAGGTCTGCAGGAACTCAAGCTGCGCGGTGCCGTAGGCGGGCGAGCGCTGCTCCACGTGATGGCCGAGTCCCTCGAGCGTGCGCGTGACGCGCGCGTGGGCGTCACGCTGCCCGGGCGAGACGGGCACCGGCAGCCCGGCGGGCACCTTGCTCGAGACCGCGATCCGCAGCGGTCGGGTGAGCGGCGCCGGGGAGATCCCATGGGTGACCCCGTAGATGAGCGCGGTGTCGGCGACGGTCCGGGTGAGCGTCCCGGAGACCGCGAGGCCCAGCCACCCACCGTCGTCGGCGAGCGCGCCGCGGGTCGGCTTCAGTCCGACGAGGCCGCAGGCCGCGGCGGGGATCCGGATCGAACCGCCGCCGTCGGCCGCGGTCGCCAGCGGCACGAGCCCGGCGGCGACCGCCGCCGCCGAGCCACCCGAGGAGCCACCGGGGGTCCGGGATGGATCCCACGGATTGCGGGTGATCCCGTTGGCCTGCGAGGCCGTCCAGGGGAAGATCATCAGCTCGGGGACGTTCGTGATCGCGACCGGGATCGCCCCGGCCGCCCGCAGACGGGCGAGCAGCACCGCGTCGTGGATCGCGGGGGCGAGCGCCTGCCGAGTCCCGAAGGTCGCCGTCTGCCCCGCGAAGGCGGTCTCGTCCTTGACCGCCACCGGAACGCCGGCCAGGGGCCCGGTGAGGTCGCCGAGCGAGTCGGCCTCGGCGAGCGCCTGCTCGGCGACGGTGTCGCGGATCGCGTTGAGCCGCGGATCGAGGGTCTGGATGCGCTGCAGGGACAGCGTCACCAGCTCCCGGGGGGAGATCTCCCCCGCGCGCACGCGCGCGGCCAGGGCGCCTGGACCGGCGAACGCGACGTCTGATTCTACGGTGTCGTCGCTCACGTGAGGGCGAGCACGAGCTCGCGGATCGCACCCGGGTAGCGATGGGCGATCCCTCCGTGACGACCGTCGAAGAGCTCCAGCGTGTGCGCGATGCCGTGGGTGGTGAGCTCCAGCGACACCGCCTGGGCACCGAGGTCCAGGTGGTACTCGTCGCTGCGCCCCGCCGCGATATGGATCCGCCGCATCGACTGCAGCGCGTCGAGATGCTCGGCGACCATGCGCACCGGGTCCTGGGCGAGCCACCGCGCCCACACGTCGTCGATGAGTCGCCCGGTGCGGATGTCGAAGGGGAGCAGCGCCTCGCCGGGACGGTCGGGGTCGGGTGAGTACGCGCACGCATAGCCGTACATCTCCATCGGCACCCCGAACGTGCCGTAGTCAAAGCTCGGCGCCTGCGCGAGCTGGGCGTACAGCTCCTCGATGCGACCGTCGAAGCGGTCTCGCAGCCGCCGTGCCGCCTGCGGGAACTCCGGCAGGTAGCAGACCTCGAACAGCGCGTCGCCGGAATGCGACGCGAGCGCGCCGAAGACGTCGGGGCGGCGCATCGGCACGACCATCGCCCCGTAGCCACCCGAGGACTTGCCGGTGATCGCGCGGTGGTCACGGTCGGCGATCGTCGGGTAGCGCGAGTCGACGAACGCGACGACCTCGTCGCAGAGGTAGTCCTCATAGCGACCGGTCGACGTCGAGTTGACGAACTGCGAACCCCCGCGAGCGGTCCACGCGTCGACGAGGACGACGATCGCCGGCGGGCAGTCCCCCGCGGCGAACATCGCGTCGAGGCGCTCGATCAGCGTCGGCTCAAATGCCGAGCGGTTCAGCCAGCCGTCGAGCTGCCCGGTGAACCCCTGGATCACGTACAC
>CAZZWJ010000071.1:0-3294 GCA_964657875.1 uncultured Solirubrobacteraceae bacterium | reverse complement strand
CACGCAGGGCACCCGCCGCAGGGCGTCCGGGCCGGCGGCGACGCCCGGAGGTCGATAGACGTACAGGGGACGCCGGGCGGGATCGTGCAGCGGGTTGTCGGCGAGCAGCTCGGAGACGACGGTCAGCCGGTCGAGCTCGCCGACCGGCTCACGATCCCACGGCGGGCCGGGCGGCCCCGCGACCTCATGCAGCGCCATCGGCCCGCGGCCTTTCTGTGATCACCCTCACGGGGATATAGTCGCACTCCGTCTCGATGGCTACCTCGCAGCGCACCGCCACCCCCCGCTCAAGCGCGAACGGACACGCGAACGGCAACGCCGTGACCCCCGGGGGCGGTCCACCGGCCGCCGGCCGCGAGCCGGCCACGACACCGGATCTCGACGCCGTCGAGACGACGGAGTGGCTGGAGGCGATCGACGCCGTCATCGCCAGCGACGGCCCCGACCGCGCCCGGGAGCTGCTCACCCGGGTGATCGAACGCGCCCAGCATGGCGGGACGGGCCCGATCGCATCGCTCAACACCCCCTACGTGAACACGATCCCGGTCGATCGCGAGCCCCAGCTGCCCGGCGACACCGCAGTCGAGCGACGACTGCGTTCGATCGTGCGCTGGAACGCGATGGCGATGGTCATCCGCGCGAACAAGACCTCCTCCGAGCTCGGGGGGCACATCGCGTCCTTTCAATCGCTCGCGACGCTCTACGAGGTCGGCTTCAACCACTTCTGGCATGCGCCGTCCGACGGCCACGGCGGTGACCTCGTCTACTTCCAGGGCCACTCCTCGCCGGGCAACTACGCGCGCGCCTACCTCGAGGGGCGGCTCACCGAGCGCCAGCTCGACAGCTTCCGTCAGGAGGTCGACGGCAACGGCCTGTCCTCCTACCCGCACCCGTGGCTGATGCCCGACTTCTGGCAGTTCCCGACGGTGTCGCTCGGGATCGGCGCGATCACCTCGATCTATCAGGCCCGGTTCATGAAGTACCTGGAGAACCGGGGCCTCGTGCAGACGCAGTCCGATCCGCCCCGCAAGGTGTGGGCGTTCCTCGGCGACGGCGAGATGGACGAGCCCGAGTCGATGGGCGCCAGCGCCCTGGCCGGGCGTGAGAAGCTCGACAACCTGATCTGGGTCGTCAACTGCAATCTGCAGCGCCTCGACGGCCCCGTCCGCGGCAACGGCAAGATCATCCAGGAGCTCGAGTCCGACTTCCGCGGCGCCGGCTGGAACGTGATCAAGGTGATCTGGGGCAGCCGCTGGGATTCGCTTCTCTCCAACGACCCCGACGGCGCCCTGGTCAAGGTGATGGACGACTGCGTCGACGGCGACTATCAGACGTTCAAATCGCGCGACGGGGCCTTCGTGCGCGAGAACTTCTTCGGTCGCGACCCGCGGGTGCTCGAGCGCGTCGCCGACTGGAGCGACGACGAGATCTGGCGGCTGAACCGGGGCGGCCACGATCAGCAGAAGGTGTACGCCGCCTACGAGGCGGCGACGCGCCACACCGGCCAGCCGACGGTGATCCTCGCCAAGACGATCAAGGGCTACGGGATGGGCGTCTCGGGCGAGGGCCAGATGATCACCCACCAGGCCAAGAAGATGACCGAGGCGGCGCTGCTCGCCTTCCGCGACCGCTTCGAGCTGCCGCTCACCGATGAGCAGGTGCGCAACGCCGAGTATCTGAAGCCCGCCGACGACTCACCCGAGATGCGGTTCCTGCACGAGCGCCGGGCCGCGCTCGGGGGATCGCTGCCCGCCCGCCAGCAGCGCGCGCCGGCGCTCGCCGCCCCGCCGCTTGAGATGTTCAAGTCCCAGCTGGAGGGCACCGGCGAGCGGGAGATCTCCACCACGATGGCGTTCGTGCGGATCCTCGCCGCGCTGCTGCGCGACAAGACGATCGGCCCGCGCGTGGTCCCGATCGTGCCCGACGAGTCACGGACGTTCGGGATGGAGGGGCTGTTTCGCCAGGTCGGGATCTACTCCCCCGTCGGTCAGCTCTACCGCCCCCAGGACTCCGAGCAGCTGATGTTCTACAAGGAGGATCAGCACGGCCAGATCCTCGAGGAGGGGATCACCGAAGCCGGCTCGACGTCCTCGTTCATCGCCGCCGGGACCGCCTACAGCGCCCACGCCACGGCGATGATCCCGTTCTACATCTACTACTCGATGTTCGGCTATCAGCGGGTGGGCGACCTCATCTGGGCGGCCGGGGACAGCCGCACCCGCGGGTTCATGCTCGGCGGCACCGCCGGACGCACGACGCTCAACGGCGAGGGGCTCCAGCACGAGGACGGCCACAGCCATTTGCTCTTCTCGGTGGTGCCGAACTGCCGCGCCTATGACCCGGCGTTCGGACACGAGGTCGCGGTGATCATCCAGGACGGGCTGCACCGGATGCTCGACGAGCAGGAGGACGTCTTCTACTACCTCACGCTCATGAACGAGAACTACCGCCACCCGGCGATGCCCGACGGCACCCGCGAGGGCATCCTGCGCGGGATGTACCCGCTGCGCGAGGCGTCACGGCGGTCCCGCAAGCCCGTCGTGCAGCTGCTCGGATCGGGGACGATCCTGCAGGAGGTGCTCGCCGCCGCCGAGCTGCTCGAGTCCGATTGGGGCGTGCTCTCAGACGTCTGGTCGGTCACCTCGTTCTCCGAGCTGCGCCGCGACGGGATCGAAGCCGAGCGCTTCAACATGCTGCACCCGGACGCGGAGCCGCGCCGGTCCTACGTGCACGACCTGCTCGCCCAGCGGCGCGGTCCCGTGATCGCCTCCACCGACTACCTGCGCGCGGTGCCCGATCAGATCCGCCAGTGGGTCGATGCCTCCGGGCACCGCTACCGGACCCTCGGCACCGACGGGTACGGACGCAGCGACTTCCGTCAGGCGCTGCGGCGCTTCTTTGAGATCGACCGCTTCTACGTCACCGTGGCCGCGCTGCGTGAGCTCGCCGAGGAGGGCACGGTCGCCACCGAGGTGGTCGGTGAGGCGATCAGGAAGTACGGGATCGACGCCGACGCGCCGATGCCCACGACCGTATGAGCGCGACGACGGAGAGCCGGGTCACCGTCCCGGACATCGGCGACTTCGAGTCGGTCCCGGTGGTCGAGATCCTCGTCGCCGTCGGCGACGCGGTGAGCGCCGAGGATCCGCTGGTGACGCTCGAGTCCGACAAGGCGATGATGGACGTGCCGGCACCGTTTGCCGGCGTCGTGCGGGCGATCGGGGTGGCGATCGGCGACCACGTCACCGAGGGCGACGACCTGATGACGATCGAGCCCGCGGAGGGTGACGACCT
>CAZZWJ010000070.1:0-10682 GCA_964657875.1 uncultured Solirubrobacteraceae bacterium | reverse complement strand
TGAGGCGCCCGGCGGCGCTGCTGGCGGCGACCCACATCCCGACCTCGTCGGGCACGGTGCAGCCGGCGGCCGAGATCGGTGAGCTGGCCCGCGTCGCCGGCGTGGCGTACCTGCTCGACGCCACCCAGTCGATCGGGCAGCTGCCGGTCGATGTCGGCGTGATCGGCTGCGACGCCCTGGTGACCACCGGGCGCAAGTTCCTGCGCGCCCCCCGGGGCACCGGTCTGCTGTACGTCTCGGGGAGCCTGCGGGGGCGACTGCGTCCGACGGCGCCGGACGTGCGCGGGGCGGTGTGGTCGGCCGATCACGACTTCGAGCTGCAGAGCTCCGCCCGGCGCTTTGAGACCTGGGAGGCCGCTCACGCCCTGCGCCTTGGGTTCGGCGTCGCCCTCGCCGAGCTCCTCGCCCTCGGCGTCGACCGCGTCCAGGCGCACGTGGTCGACCTCGCCCGGGAGCTGCGCGCGCGGCTCAGCGACGAGATCCCCGGGATCCGGATCGCCGATCCCGTCGACGCAGGCAGCGGGATCGTCACCTTCGTGCGCGAGGACGAGGAACCCCAGCAGACCCTCGCCCGGCTGACGCGCGCCGATTGCCACGCGGTCGTGGTTCCCGCATCCCACGGCCGATGGGACATGGCCCCGCGTGGTCTGGAGGCGGTCGTCCGCGCTTCGCTTCACGTCTACAACGACCGTGACGACGTCGCCGCGGTGATCGGCGCCCTGCGTGGCGACGGCCGCCCGTCCCGGCCCGCGCCCCGTGCAACGGCGCCGTCGTCGCCGGCCTTTCAGAGCTCACGGCCGCGCGACGGCGCCGACGTGATCGTCGTCGGCACCGGCATCCACGGCCGCAGCGTCGCCTGGCGCCTCGCGCGGCGCGGCGCCTCGGTGGTGATGCTCGAACGGTTGCGCCCCGGTCACCGTCAGGGCTCCTCGCACGGGCCGACGCGGATGATCCGCCGGGCCTACCCCTCGGCCGTGTGGGACGGCCTGGTCGATCGTGCCTACGCGGCATGGGCCGAACTGGAGACGGCCGCCGCGGTCCCGCTGATCACCGTGACCGGTGGCCTGTTCGCCCATCTCCAGGGCGAGCCCGGTGGATTGCGTGGATCTGGCTGCGAGCTCATCGATGTCTCGACCGCGCGGGAGATCGCGCCCGCTCTGGAGTTGGGCCCCGAGTACGTGGTCGTCCACGACCCGGCCGCCGGGGTGATCGACGCCGGCTCGGCGATGACCGCCCTCGCCTCCGCCGGCCTGGCGCTCGGGGTGCGTCTGCAGGACTCCAGCCCCGTGCTCGGGCTCGACGAGGACGAGGACGGCGTCGACGTCATCACGCCCGCGCGGACGCTGCGCGCGCGGCACGTCGTCGTCTGTGCCGGGCCGTGGACGGGTGCGGTCCTCCCGGAGCTCGCGCCCGCGCTGTCGGTGCAGCGGATCGTGAACGTCCATCTGCGCTCCGACGACCCGGTGGCCGTGGCGGCGCCCGCGCTCGGCGTGTTCTCGGTCGCCTACGACGGGCGACTGCTCTACGGGATCCCGGGCCTCGGCGGCAACGGGCTCAAGGTCGGATTCGACGACGGGCCGTCCGACGACCCGGTGCGCGCGCCGGCGCCGGTCACGGCAACCGAGGTCGACGCCCTGCGCGCGGCCGTCCGTCGCTTCCTGCCTCGCGGCGACGGTGATCCGGAGGCCACGATCGCGTGTCGCTACACCGTCACCCCGACCCGCCGCTTCGCCGTCGGCGCGGTCCCGGACCGCCCCCGGGTGCTCGTAGCCGCCGCCTGCTCGGGCCACGGCTTCAAGTTCGGTCCGGCGATCGGTGACGCGCTCGCCGACCTCGTCGGCGGGATCGCCCGGCCTGACCTCGCGTTCCTGGACCCGGCCGCGCTCATGGCCGCCGAAGTCGTCTGAAGACCTAGAGCTGCGGTCGCCGCTCGTGGCATCCGGTGACCGCCTCGATCGCCGCCGCCACCTCCAGCAGGGCCAGCTCGCGGCGATGGCGGCCCACGAGCTGCAGCCCGACCGGCAGCCCGTTGGCGGAGAACCCCGCCGGAACCGACAGCGCGGGATGGGCGGTCACCGTGACCCGGCAGGCGAGGCGCTGCCATTCGAAGTACCGCGCGCAGGGCACGCCGGCGACCTCACGGGGCCATCGCACCTCGGCGGGCACCGATACCAGGGGGGTCGCGGGCAGCGCGAGGACGTCGTGGTCGCGCAGGAGGCCGGCGGTGCGACGGAAGATCTCGGTGCGCAGCGACAGCCCGCGGACGATCTGCCCGGCGCTCAGGGCGCGGCCCTCCTGCACGTTGCGGACGAGGTCCGGGCTCATCGCGTCGCCGTGGCGGCTCACGTCGCCGGCGCCGAACTCCAGGAAGCCGAGCATCTCGATGATCTGCCAGCACTCATCGGCATCGGCGAACAGGTCGTCGTCGACCTCCTCCACGATCGCGCCCTGCTCGAGCAGCCGCTCGCGAAGCCCGGCGAGGACGCGGAGCACCTCGGGCTCGACCGGCAGACCGCCGCCCGTCGGGCTCCAGGCGACCCGGAGCCCGGACAGGGAGGTCGCCGCGACATCGGCGAACGCGCGGGGATCCTCGCCCAGGGAGAGCGGAGCCCGGTCGTCGGCTCCGGCGAGCGCGGAGAGCAGCAGCCCGGCGTCACGCGCGCTGCGGGCGATCGGGCCGACGACGCCGTGAGGGCTCCAGCCGTCGCCGCGCCGGCCGCTGGCCACCCGCCCCGGAGAGGGCCGCAGGCCCACGAGGTTGCAGAATGCCGCGGGATAGCGGATCGAGCCGCCGCTGTCTGATCCGTCGGCGACCGGCAGCATTCCGGCGGCCACCGCCGCGGCGGCGCCCCCGCTGGAGCCGCCGGAGTTCATCGACAGGTCCCACGGGTTGCGCGTCACGCCGAAGACGTCGTTGAAGGTGAGCGTGCCGAGCCCGTGCTCGGGGGTGTTGGTCTTGCCGACGAAGATCATGCCGGCGGCGCGCAGACGCCCGGCCATCAGGCTGTCGACGGTGGCGGGCGGCGCTTCGGCATAGGGCACCGCGCCGTGGGTCGTCGGCAATCCGGCCACGTCCATCAGGTCCTTGACGGCGATCGGCAGACCGTGCAGCGGGCCCAACCGCCCACCGGCGGCGACCGCCGCGTCGGCGTCCGCCGCAGCCTGCAGCGCCTCCCCGCGCGCCACGCGGGTGGTGAATGCCCCGACTCGATCCTCGACCGCCTCGATGCGATCCAGGAACGCGCCCACCACCTCGACGCTCGACAGCGCCCGGTCGCGGATTCCCCGCGCCAGCGCCTGCGCGCTGAGCTCGATGATCGCGGTCATGTCCCCGCGGCGATGAACGCCGCGATTCGCTCGCCGACGACGAGGGCCGGCATCGCCGTCGTCGCCCGGGGGACGACGGGCATCAGCGAGCAGTCGGCGACCCGGCAGCCGCTGACGCCGTAGACCGCTCCGGAGCCGTCGACGACGGCGGCGGGATCCGAGGCGGCGCCCATCGCGCACGTCCCGACCGGATGCCAGTAGCTGTCGATGTGAGAGAGCAGATGCTCGCGGATCTCGGCGTCGGAGGTGAGGCCTGCCGGCCCGGGGGCGACCTCGCGGCCGAGCAGCCCGGCCAGGGCCGGCTGGGCGGCCAGCTCGCGCATCCGGGCCACGCCCTCGGTCAACACCGCGAGATCGTGGCCCTCGGGGTCGCTGAAGAAGCGATGGTCCACGCGGGGGAGCACCTCCGGGTCCGCGCTGGTCAGCCACACCCGGCCACGTGATCGGGGCTGCAGGCAACCCGCGCCGGCGTGCCAGCTCCGGTCGCCGGTCTCGGTGAAGTGGGTGGGGCTGTAGGGGAGGATGTGCAGGTCGAAGGCGTCGGGATCAAAGCGGGTGGCAGCCTTGGCCATCACCTGCTCGTCGGGGGCCCAGCCGCCGGCGGCGTGGGCGTTCATCGCACGCGCGATCTGTGCGGAGCCCTCCCAGCTCATGAGCACGAACGGCTGGTCGTGGAGGTTGGCGCCGACCCCCGGTCGGTCGTCGACCACCTCGATGCCGAGGGCGTGCAACTGCACCGCGGGTCCGATCCCCGAGCGCAGCAGCACCGCGGGACTGCCGAACGTCCCCCCGCACAGCACGACCAGCTCGGCGCGGACGTCGACCGGCTCACCGGCGACGACCGCCCTCACGCCCACCGTCCGGTCGCCCGCCAGGAGCAGTCGATCGACGAGCGCGTCGTCGACGATCGTCAGCCGCGGGTCGTCCCGGTGCGGATCCAGGTAGGCAAAGGCGGCGTTGAAGCGCACGTCGTCGACGATGTTCACCGATTCCGGCGCCCACCCGACGGTCTCGTCGAGATCGTTGAGGTCATCGAGATGCGGGAGACCGACCTCCGGGCCGGCGTCGTACCAGGCCCGCTGCCACGGGGTGAGCTCCGACGTCGTGTAGGTCCGCACCCGGAGCTGATCGGAGGCCCGATCAAACAGCGGCGCCAGCGCATCGGCATCCCACTCCGGCCCGCCGATCGTCGCCCACCCCTCGTAATCGAGGCGATGGCCCCACGTCTGGACCGCTCCGTTGTGCGCCGAGCAGCCACCGATGACCCGCGATCGCTCAAAGCGCACGACCTGATCCCCGTAGGTCTCCCCCGAGTCAAAGCCCCAATCGAAGGAGGTGCCCAGACGGGCGGCGTCGAGCAGGTCAGCGGGCCAGCGCGGATCTCCGAACGGCCCCGGATCCGGCCCGGCCTCCAACACGAGCACCGTGCGTCCCGCCTGGACCAGTCGGGCGGCGACCGCCGCGCCGGCCGTGCCCCCACCGACGACGATCACGTCGGTGGCGTCGGGAACCGGGTTCACCGAGTCGCCTCGAAGCGCACGTGGCCCCCGACGGCGGTCTCGGTGGGGAGCATCGTCGCCACCGCGTCGGGCTCGGCGGTGATCGGGTCAAACGGCAGGACGGTCCAATCGGCAGCCCGCCCCGGCGCCAGGCAGCCGAGACGGTCGGGAGCGAGGGCGACGGCAGCCGCGCCGGTGGTGTACAGCGCGAGCGCCTGCTCGCCGTCGAGGGCGAGCTCGGGCGCGTGCGGGTCCGCGGCGCCCGCCACCTGCCGCGTCCGTGCCTGCCACAGGCCGAACCGTGGGTCCAGGTCGAAATAGGAGCCGTCCGAACCGCCGCCCACCGTGACGCCCGCGGCCAGCCAGTCACGGATCGGGTTGGCCCGCTGCGCGTCCTCGCCCAGGCGCGCGACCAGCCCCGCGCCGTTGCTCCAGTGGATCGCCGGCTGCGCGGCGACGAGCACCCCGAGCCGGGCCGCGAGCGCCATGTCCTGCGGTGAGGGCTCCAGATACGCGTGGATCAGGGTGAAGCCTCGGCCTCGGATCGGATGGCGGGCGTCGACCTCGGCGAACGCCGCGAGCACCGCGGCGAGCCCGCCCCCGCCGACGACGTGGACCCCCAGCGACCAGCCCGAACGCGCGCAGTAGTCAGCGATCGCGAGGAACTCCACGTCCGGCAACCGCTGCCACCCCCGGGCGTCGTCAGCGCCCGCACGGTCGGGCCACGGCTCGCGACGAAGCGCCGAGCCGGTCATGCCCTCCCCGTCGAAGTAGACCTTCGTCCCGCCGAGGCGCAGGAGGTCGTCGCCCAGCCCGGTGCGGACGCCCAAGCCGTCCAGGGCCTCGATCGCGCTCGCCGCTCCGTGTGCGATGTCGGGATGGGGCATCGCCACCACGCGCATCGTCAGCTCACCACGGCGGTGGCTCTCGATGTAGGCGGCGAGCTCGGCGGGGGCCAGCGCCGGGTCGACCACGGTGGTCACCCCGAGCGCATGCATGACCGGCTGGATGGCCCGCAGCCCCGCCAGCCGCTGCTCGAGGGTCGGTTCGCCGTCGATCCACGGCTCTCCGAATGGCTCCGTGCGCAACGCCGCCAGCGCCTCGGTGGCCGCCAGCGGCTCCTCACCGGCGATCCGGAGCAGCTTGAGCCCCGACCACAGGAGATGGAGGTGGCAGTCGATCAGTCCGGGCACGATCGTCCCTTGGACCGTATGTTCGGGGGTACCTGAGGGCACGGCTGATAGGGCGTCGCCACGCGATCCGACAGCGAGGACCGTGCCTCCGCGCACGGCCATCGCCTCGGCGCGTGGGCGCGCCCGGTCCATCGTGACGATGTCGCCGAGGACGATCCGGTCGGCGTCGGCGAGACGGGTCACATTTGGATCCTAACAAGGATAAATTGGATACCATCAGCCGATGCGCGACGACTCCTTCCAGTGGCTCGTTCCGCGGATGACGAAGTACGGCCTCCGTCACGCGGTCTCCTCCGGCCACTATCTCGCGTCCAGCGCCGCCGCCGCGATCCTCGAGACGGGGGGCAACGCGGTCGATGCCGGCTGCTGCGCCGGCATCGCGCTCGCAGTCCTGCACGCCGACGAGGTCAACTTCGGCGGGGTGGCCCCGATCATGATCCGGACCGCCGACGGGCAGACGATCACGATCGACGGTCTCGGCGCGTGGCCGGCCGGCATCCCCGCCGACCTGTTCATGCGCGAGCACGAGGCGACGATCCCCACCGGATTGCTGCGGACGGTCGTCCCGGCGGCGCCCGACGCCTGGATCACGGCCCTGCGCGATTACGGGACGATGAGCTTCGGGGCCGTGGCCGCCGCCGCGACACGGCTGGCCGCCGACGGGTTTTCGGTCTTCCCGCTGCTCGCGGACGGCATCGCGATGCGTGCCCGCGGGTACGCCCGGTGGCCGTCCAACGCCGCCATCTACCTGCCCGGCGGCCGTCCGCCCGAGGTGGGGGAGCGGTTCGTCCAGCGCGACCTGGCACGGACCCTGACCGTGATGGCCGAGGCGGAGGTCGCCTACGGCGACCGGCGCGCCGGGCTGGAGGCGGCCCGCGCCGCGTTCTACGAGGGTCCGATCGCCGAGCGGATCGTCGCCTACCACGAAGCGCACGGGGGCTATCTGACCCGCGAGGACCTGGCGGGCTTCCGCTGCCGGATGGAGCCGGCGACCCCGACGATGTGGCGCGGGATGGAGGTCCTCACCTGCGGGCCGTGGTGCCAGGGCCCGGCGCTCGCCCAGGCGCTGCTCGTGGTCGACGCGGCCGGCATCGACAGCCTCGACCATAACGGCGCCGACTACGTGCACCTCGTCGTCGAGGCGCTGAAGGGCGTCTTCTCCGACCGCGAGCATCACTACGGCGACCCGGCGTTCGTCGAGGTTCCGATGCGACGACTGCTGTCGGCGCAGCACGCGGCCGCCCGCGCCCAGCTCATCAACCGCGAGCGGGCAGCCGACGGCCTGCCACCGCCGCTGTTCGGCGTTGCCCAGCCACTGCCGCGGGCCTCGCCCGCCGGCGAGCCCAGCCACATCGGCGAGGGCCCGACCTCGTACGTCTGTGTGGTTGACCGGTGGGGCAACGCGTTCTCGGCCACGCCGTCGGACGGCGCGTCGACATCCCCGGTGATCCCGGGCACCGGAATCGTGCCGTCGTTGCGCGGCCTGCAGTCACGACCTGACCCCGCACACCCGGCGGGAGTAGCCCCGGGCAAGCGGCCCCGGCTGACGCCCAACCCGGCGATCGTCGTCCGGGAGGACGGCTCGGTGATGCCGTTCGGGTGCCCCGGCGGCGACATGCAGGTCCAGGCGATGCTCCAGGTGCTGCTCAATGTCGAGCACTTCGGCATGGACCTGCAGCAGGCGATCAACGCACCCCGCTTCTCGACCTGGAGCTTTCCCAACTCGTTCGCGCCGTTTGAGTACCTGCCTGATCGGCTGCTTGTCGAGGACCGCTTCGACGAGGCGGTGCTCGCCGAGCTCGCGCGCCGCGGCCACGCCGTGTCGCGCTGGCCGGCGTTCACCCGTGACGCGGCGGCGGTCGAGGCGATCGTCGGCAACGCCCTCACCGGGTTCGTCGAGGCAGCCGCGGATCCCCGCCAGCCGGCTTCGGCGATCGTCGGCTGATCTCTAGTCGGCCTCGCCGAACAGGATGCGGCGGGGATTGACGGTGTGGATGTCGTGCAGCGCTGCGCGGTCGATGCCGGCGGCCACTGCCGCGTCGGCGAACTCCTCGAACACGAACGTGAGCCCGGGCCCGCCGAACGCCGCCTGGTGGGAGCGCTGGCTGGTGTCCTGGGAGAGCAGGATGCGATGACCCCAGCCACGGTCGATCAGGGCCTTGAGGTATTCGATCCGGCGATCGAGCTCCAACCGGTTGACGACACCGCCGACCTTGACGGCCATCATGCAGTCATATTCGACATAGACCCCGCGCTCCAACAGGTCGAGCGAGTACTGCAGCGACTTCACCGTGTCGGTGTGACCGATGACGATCCGGGACGGGTCCACGCCCTCGGAGGTGAGGATGTCGATCTGGGTCCCGCCGGTCGGGAACGTCGGCGCGTGGGTGGAGACCATCACCCCGGTGCGGGCCGCCGCCCGGCCCGAAGCGCGGAACGAGCGCTCCTCCCGGGCCGTGATCCAGGGCAGGTCGGAGGCGACCTCGCCGATGAAGCCGGCGCGTATCCCGGTTCCCGGGATCTCGTCGACGAGATCCGCGATCAGATACTCGGCGAGCTGATCGGTCGAGGTCCGCTCAAACCAGTCGACGTCGAAGTAGCGGTCGTGGTAGTGACCGGTGCCGAGGATGACCGTGACCCCGCACTCCTCCGCGATCGCCCTGGTGGCCAGCACGTTGACCACCGATCGTGAACCGGTGACCGGGTTCTGGATCTGGTGCGCGGGGTCGCGGTCGAAGTAGACCGGCGCCGCGTAGCTGCTCAGCTCGCCACAGGTCATGTCCCACACGGTGCTCCCGCCGGCGGTCAGGAAGCGCTCGAGGTCGTCCCGGCGCTCCTCCCACACGGTCAGGTAGCCGTCCCGGGGCTCGCTGAGCGTCGTGTTGATGAACACGTGCTCGTGGGGGAGGGTGACCCCGAGCTCGTCGGGACTCACCGGGCCGGTCACCGACTCGACGGTGGGGAGCGCGCGCGTGTCGTGCATCACACGAGCTCAGCCGACGAAGACCGTGGACGAGCGGCGCTCGTACCAGCGGGCGAGCTGCTCGCCCGCGCTGATCACGTGGCGGCCCATCTGTACCCGGGCTTCTGCGGCATCGCCGGCTGCGAGCGCGTCGACGATCCGCTCGTGCTCGGCGACGTTCTCCTCGCGCCGCCGGGGGTCGTCGGCGAGGACGAGCCACGACACGTTGCGCGGGAACGTCTCGTTGATGTCGTTGATGACCCGCGCCAGGCGCTGGTTGCCGGCGATGCGGTGGATGAGGGTGTGGAAGGCGTCGTTGAGCTCGACCGTCGCCGGCTCGGCACCGGGTTCCAGGTCGGCCGGCGACGGGTTGGCGATCGCCTCGCGCATGCCGCGGTTGGTCTCACGCAGTTGCTGCATCTCGGCGTCGTTGATCCGGCTCACCGCTCGATCGCAGGCCAGGCCCTCCAACTCGGCTCGCACCTCGTAGGCCTCACGGACCTCCCACGGCGCCGGCACGCGCACGACCGCCCCACGGTTGGGAACGACTTCGATCAGGCCGCTCGTCTGCAGCTGACGCAGCGCCTCCCGGACCGGGGTGCGGCTGACCCCGAGCTCATGGGCGAGCTCGGCCTGCCGCAGCTGGGCGCCGATGGTGATCTCCCCGGACATGATCCGCCGGCGGATCGCCGCCGCGATCTGGTCGACCAGCGCGTCGCGGTCCGGTTCTGCACCCGGCCTATCGATGGTGCTGCTCATGGCCTTCGACGACCCTCCTGAAATTGTCCGGTCAGTGGATCCGGACCGTCTCTCCGTGGATGCCAAACTATCAGCGAGCGCAGCGGAAAGCCCAAATTTGGATCCATTATTGGTATCTTAGTATCCAACATGGCCGACAATCCGCAGATCCTCGATATCTCGGTCCCGGTATTCCCCGGGATGCTCCACCCTGGGCGTCAGCCCGAGCCGCGGTACATGGAGAAGATCAGCGACGGTGACCCCGGCAACGTCACACGGTGGCACATGGGGGCGCACACCGGGACGCATATCGAGGCCCCGCTGCACACCCGCCGCGGTGGAGCGGCGGTCCATGAGATCGGGCTCGACGTGCTCGTCGGGTCCGCTCGGGTCCTCGATCTCACCGGGGTGGCGAGCGAGATCACCGCCGCGGATCTCCTGGACGCCGGCCTGGGCGACGAGGTCCGGGTGCTGTTGAAGACGACCAACTCCGACGGCCCGCTGCGCGGGACGAGCGCCCCCGCGAGCTGGGTCGGTCTCGCCCTCGACGGCGCCCGTCTGCTCGTCGACCGCGGGGTCCGGCTGGTCGGGATCGACTTCTACACCGTGGAGGCCCCGGGACGCGACAAGACGTTCGACGCCCACTACATCCTCTCGGCCGCTGACATCGTCACCGTCGAGCAGGTCGACCTCTCCGCCGCGCCGGCGGGAGTCTATGAGCTCATCTGCCTGCCGATCCCGATCCGCGGCGCCGAGGCCGCGCCCGCCCGGGCGGTGCTCCTGCCCGCCCGCGCGGCCGGCGGCCGACCGTCCGACATCTCGGTCCCGGTCCACGAGGGCATGCTCCACTGGGGGCGGCGTCCGGTCCGTGAGGTCGTCGAGTCGATGGAGGACGGTGACGCCTGCAACGTCACCCGCTGGGACATCGGCTCCCACACCGGCCTGCACATCGACGCCGGCCTG
>CAZZWJ010000069.1:0-10758 GCA_964657875.1 uncultured Solirubrobacteraceae bacterium | reverse complement strand
TCTGGCCAAGATGATGCAGACGGCCGTCGACACCTACGGGCGCCTGGACGTGCTCATCAACAACGCCGGAATCGAGACGCGCACCTCCCTGCTGGAGACCACCGAGGCCGACTTCGAGAAGGTGATGGCGATCAACATGAAGAGCGCCTTCTTCGGCTCCCAGGCCGCGGCCAAGCAGTTCATCACCCAGGGCGGGGGCGGACTGATCCTCAACATCTCCTCGGTGCACGAGGAGTGGCCGATGCCGGGGAACATCGCCTATTGCGTCTCCAAGGGCGGGATCCGGATGCTCACCCGGACCGCGGGCGTCGAGCTCGGCGAGCACGACATCCGCATGATCAACATCGCCCCCGGGGCGGTGAGCACGCCGATCAACGCCTCCACCGAGAGCGACCCCGCCAAGATGAAGGCCCTGGACCGGGCGATCCCGCTCGGGCGCATGGCGAAGTCCGGTGAGATCGCCGACGTGGTCGTCTTCCTCGCCTCCGGCAAGGCCGGCTACATGACCTCCACCACCGTCGTCATCGACGGGGGCATCATGCAGGGCAGCGTCGGCCTGTGAGCATCTAGCCGTCGGCGAGCCGCCGCCGTGTCCGCTTCCCGCGCGCGTGCGACGCGCGACCCGTCCGCCGTGTCGACGCGACTGCGGCGGGTCAGCGGACGGGCCGGCACCGTGGCGCGCCGGTCCCCGGAGGGCGGATGGCACTGGATCCCGTGGGGGTGTGAGTTCCTCGGCACCGCGATCCTCCTCGCCGGCGGGCTCTCGGCGGTGTACCTGGACTTCGGGCCCGGCAGCCCGATCGCCCCGCACCTGAGAAGCCACGGGGCGCGGCTGCTGCTCACCGGTCTGCTGTTCGCCGGAACCGGCAGCCTGGTCGCGCTCAGCCCCCTGGGCCGGCGCAGCGGCGCCCATCTCAACCCGGCGGTCACGCTCGCCTTCTGGACTCAGCGCAAGGTCCATCCCCACGACCTCGCCGGCTACGTCGTCGCCCAGCTCCTGGGGGCGATCGCGTCCGTCGCGCTCCTGCACCTGGCGTGGGGGCACACCGCCGAGGCGGTGCACCTGGGCGCGACCCAGCCCGGAAGCGGGTTCACCGCCCTGGAGGCGGCGGGCCTGGAGGCGGCGATGACGGCGAGCCTCGTGCTGATGATCTTCTTCTTCACCTCGAGCAAGCGGACCGCCCGCTGGACCCCGCTGGGCAACTGGCTGCTCGTGGCCACGCTGGTCTGGCAGGGCGCTCCCTTCACCGGCACGAGCCTCAACCCGGTCCGCAGCCTCGCGCCGGCGCTCCTCGCCCCCGAGCTCTCACACCTCTGGGCCTACATCGCCGGACCGCTCACCGGAGCCCTGCTCGCCGCCCTCATCTTCACCGCCTTTCGCACCACCCACACCCTCACCGCCAAGCTCTTTCACGACCCCCGCTACCCCAGCACCCTGGGCAGTGAGCTTCCCACCGCAGTCGCGCTCGAGGGTCCGGCCGCCCCGGACCCGACGTCCGGGGGTGGGTGATGCAATCCACCCCCCGTTTTCGTGGGGTGGGCTCCATCACCCCCGGTCAGAACCCCGCCCAAGCCCCCGGCCCCCAGGTCCGCCCCCGCTCGAGCCCCCCGGCCCGAGTCCCCGTCCCGAACCCCGACCCGACGGCCCGCCCGTCATCGCCACGCCCACCGTCCTGCACGATCGAGACTCCCGAGCCGCGTGACACCGCCGTCGACGACGTGGATGACGTCCCGGGCGCCGAAGTGAGCCAGGAGGCTCGCCGCGGTCGCCGCGCGTTGCCCGGAGCCGCAGATGACCGCGACCGGCCGCTCGGGATCAAGGCCGTCGGGCAGGCCGGTGATGTCATGCCAGGTGACGAGCATCGAGCCGGGCAGATGGCCGGCGGCCCACTCCCGAGGGTCACGCACATCGAGGATCTGCAGCTCCGGCTGTCGCCGCAGACGCTCCGGCAGGTCCTCGGCACCGACCCGCTCGATCCGCGCGACCGGGCGGTCCTCCTGCTCCCAGCTGACCATCCCGCCCTCCAGGTAGCCACCGAGCTCCCGGATCCCGACCGCCCCGGCCAGCCCCCCGGCGCGGCGGCCATCCCGACCATCGTCTCCGATGAAGACCACCTCCCGCCCGCGGCTCGCGACCCAGGCGAGCTTTGAGCCAAATCCAGCCCGCGTCATGGGATTGCAGATCGCACCTTCGATGTGGGCGTGGTCGAACCGCCGGTCGTCGCGCACGTCGACGATCAGCGCGCCGTCGCGCAGCTTGTCCCGCAGCTGGTGCGGCGCGAGCGCCGGGGGTTGCGCGGCATCGGTGATCAGCGGCCCGGTGTTGAGCTCCACGATCGCCCGGAAGTTCGGGGGCTGGGCACCGAGATTCGCCAGCGCCGCCTCCACGAACCGGTCCTCGTCGGTGATCCCGAGCGTGGGATTGTGCGCCCGCTCAAAGCCGATCGTCGAGGAGATCTTCATGTCCATGCCCGGACCGCCGCACATCGACCCGCCGAGGTGCCCGGGCCATACCTCGACCTCTGCGCCGAGCGTGAGCAGCTGGCGATGCAGCGACCGGTGGATGTCACGCGCGCCCGCGGACTTCTCGATCGCCAGATCCGGCCGGGCGATGTCACCGACGAACAGGCTGTCACCGCTGAGCACCGCCCAGGGCTCGTCGCCGCGGCGGGTGTCGATCAACGCGAACGCGGTGTGCTCGGGACGATGTCCGGGGGTGTGCAGGGCGCGGATGACGAGCGCGCCCAGCGTGAACTCGTCACCGTCGTCGAACGCCTCGTGGGCGTAGTCCGGGCCGGCGTCGCGGTGGATGTGGATCGTCGCGCCCGTCGCCGCCGCCAGCCGTCCGTGGCCGGAGACATGGTCGGCATGGTTGTGGGTCTCGAAGACGTGCTCGATGCCGACCCCCATGTACCGAGCGAGGTCGAGGTAGGTGTCGATCTCAAACCGCGGGTCGACGACGGCGGCGACCCCCGCGTTCTGGTCGCCAACCAGGTACGAAGCGCAGCCGAGATCGTCGTGTGTGATCTGACGAAAAATCATCTGTCCTCCATGAGAGCCGGCCCACCGAGCCGCCCTGATGCTGGCGTTGATCGGCCGATGGGTTCACCCGCCGGCGGAACACCGAGCAAAGTACACCAAATCGGTAGAGTTTCGACGATCGGCGCAACGCTACCGGGCTGAAGCCGGACGTCGACGCCGCGATCAGGCCCTGGAATCACCCGCTAGAAGCAGCTGTCATTGGACGGGACCGCCGGGCTCGCCTAACTTCACCAAGGCAATCGAGTTTGTTGGCCCGTCTCCGCCGGTCGTGTCGCCGCCTCGAACCTCTCGCCAGTCAGGAGCGCAGTCGGTGCCCGTCGCATTCATCAGCAGCACGCACTTCGGCTCTCCCGAGGCCCTGGGCTACGCCGGGTTTGACGCCGACCACGCGGGCCGCTGCCTCCGGATGCTCGGCGACGGCGGCTTCGCTTGGACGCTGTGCGGCGATGACTCGACGCGCATCGACTCGGTAACCCGGGCGCAGTTCGTGTCGGCCAACCGCGAGCGCATCCGGCCGTGATCGCCCACCGGCCCGGCTTTCAGTTCCCGACTCAGTTCGCCAAGCGATCGCGCGCTTGGACCGGATCGGCCGTGGACGAGTGAGCTTCCAGGACTTCCAGACCGGACCGCGGCGCGGTGGCCCGCGTCCGGTCCGCGCGGAACTCGCTCACCGGGAGCTGACCGGCACGGCGCCGATTCCCAATCCGGATTCCGGGCCGGCGACGGTCGCCGGCGCGACGGCGGGATCGCGAGACGCCCTACCGGTGTCGGGGGCGCACTCATGAGCGACATCACCCAGGACCTGTTCCGGACCGTCCTCAGTCACTTCCCGACCGGCGTCACCGTGCTCACCGCCTACTCCGACGACGACCAGCCGATCGGAATGGCGGCGAACTCGCTCACGTCGTTGTCACTCGATCCCCCGCTGATCCTCGTCTGCCCCGCCAAGACCTCACGCACGTGGCAGAGCATGCGACGCGCCGAGCGCTTCTGCGTCAATGTCATGGCCAGCCACCATGAGGAGGTCACCCGTCGCTTCTCACGCAGGGATGTCGATCGCTTCGCGGGAGTGGCAACCTCGCCACGGCCCGGCGGGCCCGCCCTGCACGACGCCGTGGCCTGGATCGACTGCCGCATCCGCACCGAGCACGACGGCGGTGACCACACGATCGTCGTCGCCGACGTCGTGGCGCTCGAGGCGGCCGAGGGCGTGTCACCACTCGTGTTCTTCCGCGGGGGCTACGGTGCCTTCGCGGTCCAGGAGGCGTGACCGTGCCGGCCGCCGGCGCCTCCCCCCTCCCGATCGCCACGAGGGACGCCCGGACCGCATCGGCCTGAGCGGGTTGCCATGGATCTCGGATTGGTCGGAAAGGTCGCCTGGGTCACGGGTGGCAGTGGTGGGATCGGCTCGGCGGTGGCGTCCGCGCTGGCCGCCGAGGGCGCGGACGTCGCGATCACGGGCCGGACCCTGAGCACGCTCCAGGAGCGGGCGGCCGCGATCACCACCGCCACCGGGCGCCGGGTGATCGCCATCCCCGCCGACGTCACCGACGCCGCCGCCGTCGAGCGGGCCGCCGCGCTGATCGCCCGGCAGCTGGGCGGCATCGACATCCTGGTCAACAGCGCGGCGGTTCCGGGCGGCGGGACCGGCGGATCCCTGGACACGGTGACCGACCGACAGGTGCTCACGGACATGGACGAGAAGCTCGTCGGCGCCCTGCGCGCCTGTCAGGCGGCGGTGCCGCAGATGAAGCAGCGAGGCTGGGGGCGGCTGATCCACGTCGGCGGCCTCGGCGGTCGGAGCTCCGGCAGCTACTCCTCGGCACGGACGCTCGCGCTCGTCCACCTCTCCAAGACCCTGTCCGACGAGCTGGGGCCGCACGGGATCACGTCCAACGTCGTGCACCCGGGCGCCACCCGGGGCGAGTGGCTTGACCGGACGCTGGCCTCCGGGGCGACGGCCCGCGGGGTCTCCGAGGCGCAGGTCGAGGCGGAACTCGCGTCAAGCTCGGCCATCCGCCGCCTCCTCGCCCCCGAGGAGATCGCCCACGTCGTCGCGTTTCTCGCCTCGCCACTCTCCTGCGCGGTCACCGGTGAGTCGATCGGCACCGGTGGTGGGATGCGCCACCAGGTCACGATCTGAATGCCGCACGAGCGTCCCTTCCACCTCGGCTTCCACACCCGCATCGCCTTCCCTCCGGTGAGGCAGCCCCGGCGCGCGGTATGAGTCCCCGATCCTGATGGCCGAGCCGGCCGCGACCGCCGACCTGCTCGCCGACGGTCGCCTGCATCTCGGTCTCGGAACCTTCTTTCGGCCTCCGGGGGAGCCTGCGGCTGATCGAGGACATCGTCGAGACCGTCGCCGTTTCCGCTCGGCTGGAGTCCGCGCCAGACGCCCGGCGGCGCCCGCGTAGCCCCTCGTCAGCTACCGGTCGCCGGCGGAAGACCGCACGGCGACCGACGGGATGGCCTCCAGCAGCGCGCGCGTGTAGGGATGCTCGGGCGCGGAGAAGATCCGCTCGACCGGTCCCGCCTCCACGACCCGCCCCTGCTGGAGCACCGAGACCGTGTCGGCGAGCTGGCGCACGAGTGACAGGTCATGGGAGACGAACAGGTAGGTGAGGCCGAGCTCGCCCTGCAACCGAAACAGCAGATCGATGATCTCGGCCTGGACGGTCACGTCCAGCGCGGAGGTCGGCTCGTCGAGGACGAGCACGTCGGGCCGCAGCACGAGCGACCGGGCGATCGCCACGCGCTGGCGCTGACCGCCGGAGAGGTTGGTCGGCCTGCGGGCGATCATCTCCGGCGCCAGGCCGACGGAGGCGAGCGCCTCGGCGACGCGCTCGCGACGCTCGGCCTTGTCACCGACGCCGAAACGATCAAGCGGCTCACGCACGATTCTGCCGACCCGCCACGTCGGATCCAGCGACGTGAACGGGTTCTGATAGACGAGCTGCAGATGCCGGCGCACCGACCGCCACTGGGAGCGTGAGTGCCCGTTGACCACCGCGTCGCCGACCACGATCTCCCCGCCGTCGGCCCGCTCGAGCCCCAGCAGCAGCCGAACGGTCGTCGTCTTGCCGGAGCCCGACTCGCCGACCAGCGCGTGGGTCTTGCCGCGCTGAACCGTGAAGGAGACATCATCCACCGCAGCGACGTCGTCGAAGCGCTTGGAGACCGAGCGCACCTCGATCTGGTTGCCGAGGGCGTTGCGCTCGGTGGTGTTACGAGCGACGTGGATCGACCGGTACCGGTCGGGGTTGATCGCCGGGACGTCGGCCTGAAGCTCACGGGCGTAGTCGGACGTGGGCGTCGCGAAGACGGTCCGGGACGGGCCCGCCTCGTGCACGACGCCGTCCTTGAGCACGATCAGGTGGTCGGCGCGTTCGGCGGCGATCGCCAGGTCGTGGGTGATGAACAGCAGGCTGATGCCGAGCGAGGCCTTGAGCTCCTCGAACAGATCCAGCACGACCTTCTGGATCGTCACGTCAAGCCCCGAGGTCGGCTCGTCGGCGATGATCAACGACGGGCGCGGCAGCAGCGCCAGCCCGATCAGGACCCGCTGCAGCATCCCGCCCGACAGCTCGTGCGGGTGGGAGCGGTAGATCCGCTCCGGATCGGCCAGTCCGACCTCCGCGAAGGTCTCGAGGATCCGGTCGCGCTCCGCCGCCCGGCTCTTGAGCTTCAGCAGCCGGGCGGTCTCGTGGGCCTGAACGCCGATCCCCCGGACCGGATTGAGCGCGTTACCGGGGTCCTGCGGCACGAACCCGAGCTGGGAGCCGCGCAGCGGACGGAACTCGCGATCCGGGATGCCGGCGACGCTCCTGCCGTCGAAGGTGACGGTTCCGCTGAGGATCTTCGCCCCCTTGGGAAGCAGCCGCAGCACGGTCCGCGCGATCGTCGTCTTGCCCGATCCCGACTCGCCGATGATCGCCAGGCTCTCACCTCGGCCCAACTCGAAGCTGACGTCGTCGACGACTCGCTGATCGCCGTAGGCGACCGAGAGCCCCTCGACGCCGAGCAGCGTCGACGTCCGGCCGGCGGCGGGAGCCGCGTCGTTCACCGTCGGGTTGGCGGGCGTTAGTTGGTGTTGCGTAGCCATCGGCTGATCCTGTTGATTGCGAGCACCGTGACCACCACGACCGCTGCCGGGTAGTAGATGAGCCAGGGAGCGATTTGTTGGTATTGCGCTCCATTTGAGATGAGCAGTCCCCAGTCCGCCGCGGGCGGCGGCGAGCCGTAGCCGAGGAACGCGAGCGCCGCGATGATGATGATCGAGTAGCCGAGCTCCAGCACCGCCAGCGCGAGCACCGAGCGGTACGCGTTCGGGAGCACGTGCCGGAACACCACGTACAGCCGCGAGCCGCCCTGCAGGTAGGAGGATTCGACGAACAGGGCCTGTCGCACCTTCAGCGTCTCGGCCCGCATGACGCGGGCGAAGATCGCGATCAGCGCGATGCCGGCCGCGATCGCCGCGTTGACCGTGTGGAACCCGAGCGAGACGACGATCACGACCGCCAGCAGGAACGGCGGGATGGCGAGCATCGTGTCGACGAAGCGGCCGATCACGGTGTCGACGAGACCCCCGATGAACCCGGCGATCAACCCGAGGGCGCCTCCGACGACGAGCGCGATGCCGACCGCGACGAACGCGTTGAGAAACGAGGAGCGCGTTCCGTAGATGACCCGCGTGAACTCGTCTCGACCGAGGTAGTCGGTGCCGAACCAGTGCGCGGAGCTCGACCCCTCGAACTTGTCGAGCGGGATCGCGGTGACCGGGCTGTGAGAGGTGAACAGCGACGGGAACAGCGCCCACGCAAAGACGATCGCGACGACCACGAACGACACGATCACCGTGGGCGGGATCCCGCCGAGGATCCGGCGTGTCGAGCCCGAGAAGGGGTTGGCGCGAGTGACGGATACGAAGCTCATGAGCGGGCTCCCAGCCGGTTACCGGCCTGAAAACCGCGGCCGAGACCTCTGACCAGTCCGCCGGCGGCGCGGGGACCGACGAGCTTGATGCGCGGGTCCAGCAGCGGGGCGACGAGGTCGGCGATCAGGTTGGCGGTCACGAACACGACCGCCGACAGCGCGACGACGGCCTGGAGCACCGGGGTATCCCCCGTGGTGACGGCCTGGTACATGACGGTGCCGACCCCGGTCCGGCCGAACACCTGCTCGATGATCAGCGCGTATCCGATCAGCTCACCGACGATCAGCGCGAGCATCGTGACGGCGGGCAGGCTCGAGGACTTGACCAGGTGACGGAGGAAGATCTTGCCCTCGGTGAGCCCGCGGGAGCGGGCCACGAGCACGTACTCCTGGGCCGATTCGTTGTCGAGGTTGGCGATCAGCACCTCACACAGCGGTGCCGAGATCGGGATCGCCAGCGCGAACGCCGCGCACAACGTGCCGACGAAGTCGTTGGGGCTCAGGACGTCGAACGCGTGGAGCTTGAACGCGAAGATCTCGATCAGGATCAGGCCGATCACGAAGTTCGGGACCGACAGGAAGAAGGACGGGATCGACCGCGCGAGGCTCCGCCCCGCCGCCAGCGGGAAGCGCTGGCTGGCGTAGGCGAGCACCACCGCGATGAGCACTGAGATGCCGAGCGCCAGCCCGCCGAGCTTCAGCGTGTAGGGAAGCGCGGTGAGGATGACGTGTGACACCGGCAGGTGGAACTGCAGCGAGGTTCCGAGCTGGCCCTGAAAGAAGCGGGAGAGACCCAGCCAGAGTTGATCGATCAGCGGCTTGTTGACGCCGTAGTAGTTCTCGAGCCTGTGGATGCTCGTCGCATCCAGCCCCGCCTGGGGGTTTGAGAGTGCGTTCTGGATCGGGTTGTTGCCCAGCACCGTGATCACGATGAACGTGATCACGTAGGCGAGGACGATCACCAGCACCGCCTGGAGGACCCGCCGTAGCGCATACAGGAGGTAGGGCCGGGCGGTCGCCCGGCCCCCTCTCGTATCCGGCTCCGCCGCCGGCTCCAGGTGACTCTCGATCAGGGCGGTGTAGTCGCTCACGACAGCCAGGCGGTGTAGTAGTTCGCATACGCCGTGCCGTTGTAGGTCACGCCGTGCACGTTCTTGGCGTAGGCGTAGATGCGCTGGACCAGGTTGAGGATCGGGATGTAGTACGCCTGCTGGAGCACGTACTTCTGCACCTCACGTGCGTAGCTGTCACGTTGGCTGGTGCTCGACGCACCCTCGATCTCCCCGGAGAGCTTGTCCAGCGTCTTGTCGGCGGTGCCGACCCCGAACCAGTTCTGACCGCCGTTGAGGCTGGTGAGCACGCCGCCGACGGTGCTGAAGTCGACGAAGCTGCGGGACACCGACAGCACCGGCGGGATCGGCGGCTTCTCGATCACCGCGTAGTTGGAGAGCGGGATGATCTTCAGCGGCGCATTGATCCCGATCTTCTTCAGCTGCTGGGAGATCAGCTCGTCCTCCTGGGAGGTGGCGGGGACATAGGGGTTCGGGATCAGGTTGAAGGTCAGCTGCTTGCCGCCCTTCTCCCGGATGCCGCCCGAGCCGACCTTCCAACCCGCGGCGTTGAGCAGCTTCTCCGAGAGTGACGGGTCGTAGCTGAACAGCGACGAATCGCTCTGGGCCTCGGGCACATTGCTCTGGATGAAGCTCTCGGCGACGGACGTGACGCCCGGGGGATAGATCGTGCTCAGGATCTGCTGCCGGTTGATGGCGTGCTGCAGCGCCTGGCGGACCTGCAGCGAGTTGAACGGGGCCTCGTCGGCCTGGATCTGAAAGCCGTCGTCGAAGCCGAGGTACTTCGGCGTGCCGATCGACAGGCCCTGCTTCTCCAGCGAGGGGATGTCCGAGACACCGGGGTTGAAGTCGACCTGCGCGTCGCCGGACTGCACCGCCTCCTCACGGGTGGTCGAGTCGGCGACCACCTTGTAGGTGATCGTGTTCAGATAAGCGGGACCGGTGTGACCGAGGGCCGCCGGCCCCCAGTGGTAGTCGGCGCGCCTCTGCAGGACGTACTGGACGCCGTCCCTATAGGACTTCACGGTGAACGGCCCGGAGCCGATCTCGTTGGTGAGGATCGCCTGCTTGGTGACCGACATGGCCAGCGTCTTGGGCGCGAGCAGGATGCAGCCGTGGTAGCCGAGGGTCGGGATGAACCCGAGCGTCGACTTGGAGAAGTCGACCTCGACGGTCTGGCCGTTGATGGCCTTGGCGCCCTTGTAGTAGAGCGCCGGGAACAGACCGACCTGGGTGATGCCCTTGGCCTTGTCGCCGTGGGCCCAGATGTTGAGGTTGTCGATGACCGCCTGGGCGTTCATCTTCTCGCCGTCGGAGAACGTGATTCCGGGCTTGATGTGGAGGATGAACTTCTTGGCGCCGTCCTCGGTCTTCCAACCCGAGAGCACCCAGGGGCTCACCTTGCCGGTGGGGTTGACGTAGACCAGCTTGTCGGTGATCTCACCCCAGAGGTTGCCCTCATAGCTGGAGATCGAGCTGAGGCTCGACACCCAGCCGAGCGGGAACTCCTGGATGAGAAACGTCAGGTTGCCGCCCTGCTTGGGCGTGCCCGCGCTCGTGCTCGCGGACGACGAGCCGCCGGCGCCCGAGCCGCTGGAGCTCGAGGAGCCGCTGGAGCTCGAACCGGCTCGACGGGTCGTCGATGGTGAAGCCGAGGCTACGGGCGAACTCGGCGAACGCCACCGGGGTCGCCATCACCGTGACCCCGCCCGCC
>CAZZWJ010000068.1:5691-10823 GCA_964657875.1 uncultured Solirubrobacteraceae bacterium | reverse complement strand
GCACGACATCATGGGCGCCGGCCACGCCTCCACCTCGATCGGCTACGCGGTCGGTCTCAAGGAGGCGATGCGCCACGGCTACGGCCCCGACGGCCATGTCGTCGCGGTCGCCGGCGACGGCGCGCTCACCGGCGGCGTCGCCTTCGAGGCCGTGCACCAGGCGGGTGGCCTCGGCACCCCGATCGTGGTCGTGCTCAACGACAACGGGATGTCGATCTCGCCCAACGTCGGCGCGATGTCGCGCTACTTCAACCGGGTGCGCCTCTCGCCCAAGCTCTGGCACGCCCGCGCGGAGGTGGAGGACGGCCTGGTCAAGCTGCCGGCCCCGCTCGGCAACGCGTTTGAGCGCTACGGCCCGCACGTGAAGGAGTCGATCAAGGCGTTCTGGGCACCGGGCATGTGGTGGGAGGAGCTCGACTTCGCCTACATCGGGGTCATCGACGGCCACGACGTCCGGGCCCTGCGCCGAGCCCTGCGGGAGGCCCTCGCCGCCGAACGTCCGGTGGTCGTGCACTGCGCGACGATCAAGGGCAAGGGCTTTGCGGCCGCCGAGGACGGCGGGCTGGAGGGCATGGAGAAGTGGCACGCGGCCAAGCCCAAGTCGATCTCCCACCGCGTCCCGGCGCCGGCGGCGGCCCCCGCCCAGACCGCCGCCCCCGCGCCGCCGGCCTACTACAAGGTGTTCGGCGAGGCGCTCGTCGCCGAGGCCCGCCGGGACCGGCGGGTCGTCGGCATCACCGCGGCGATGAACACCGGGACCGGCCTGGACATCCTGCAGCGCGAGCTGCCCGACCACTACTTCGACGTCGGGATCGCCGAGCAGCAGGCGATCCTGTTCGCCGCCGGGCTGTCGCTGCAGGGCGCCAAGCCCGTGGCCGCGATCTACTCGACGTTCCTGCAGCGCGCCTTTGACCAGATCGTCCACGACGTCTGCCTGCAGAACCTGAACGTCGTCCTGGCGATGGACCGCGCCGGCCTGGTCGGCGACGACGGGCCGACCCATCACGGCGTGTTCGACATCGCCTACCTGCGTCCGCTGCCCAACATCACGCTGATGGCCCCGCGTGACGAGGCGATGCTCGTGCGGATGCTGCGCACCGCGCTCCTGCACGACGGACCGATCGCGCTGCGCTACCCGCGCGGCAACGGGACCGGTGTGCCGCTGCCCGCCGACCCCGAGCCGCTGCCGATCGGCATCGGCGAGATCCTGCGCGAGGCGGACTCCGGCGCCGCTCGCCGCGTCGCGCTGTTCGGGTACGGGACCGGCGTCGGCAAGGCGCTGGAGGCGGCCGACATCCTCGTCGAGCGCGGCATCGCCGTCACCGTCGCCGACGCGCGCTTCGCCAAGCCGATCGACGTCGCGCTCGCCGCCCAGCTGGCATCCGAGCATGATCTGCTCGTCACCGTCGAGGAGGGCGTGCTCGCCGGCGGCTTCGGCTCGGCGGTCTGGGAGACGCTCTCCGATCAGGGGATGACCCCGCGGATCCTGCGCGTGGGGCTGCCCGACAAGTACGTGACCCACGGCTCGCCGGCCCTGCTCGAGCAGGAGGTCGGCTTCACCGGGCAGCGGATCGCCGAGCGCGTCGAGGCCGCGGTGGCCGAGCCGAGCTCCGTCGCCTAGGCCGTTCCGGGCGGTGGGGAACGCTCGCGCGCGGGGCGGGGTGCGCGGCGGCTACCGTGTGGCACCGTGAGCGTGCGCCGGGTCCGGCTCGACCAGCTGCTTCATGAGCGCGGGGTGTTCGCCTCGCGGTCACGCGCGGCTGCGTCCGTGCTCGCCGGCGAGGTCACCGTGGGGGCGCCGGGGCGCCGCATCGAGAAGCCCGGTCAGCTCGTCGCCGACGACGTCGAGGTCGCGCTCGCCGACGTGCCCGCCTACGTGTCGCGGGGTGGGATCAAGCTCGCCAACGCCCTGGATCAGCTCGGCATCGACGTCGCCGGAGTGCGCGCACTCGACGTCGGCGCCTCGACCGGCGGCTTCACCGACTGCCTGTTGCAGCGGGGCGCCAGCCACGTCGCCGCGGTCGACGTCGCCTACGGCGAGCTTGACTGGAAGCTCCGTACCGACCCGCGGGTCACCGTGATCGAGCGCACGAACGCCCGGTCACTGGACCCCGCGCAGCTGCCGTTCGCCGCCGACGCGATCGTCATCGACGTCTCGTTCATCTCCCTCACCAAGGTGCTCGGCGCCGCGCTCACCTGTGCCGCCGCACGCTATGACTGTCTGGCGATGATCAAGCCCCAGTTCGAGGTCGGCCGCGGCCGGGTCGGCAAGGGTGGAGTGGTCCGTGAACCCGAGCTGCGCCGCGAGTCGCTCATCACGGTCGCCGAGGCCGGGGCCGCGCTGGGGGCGTCGGTCTGCGGCTTTGCCTCCTCCCAGCTGCCCGGCCCCAAGGGCAACCGCGAGACGTTCGTGTGGCTCGCCGAGGCGGCGCGGGGCGGGGTTCTTGACGTGGAAGCGGCCGCCCGCGAGATCGAACCATGAGCGCGGCGCGTGTCCTCGACGTCGTCACCCACCGCCGGTCGGGGGAGACCGCGGAGGCGCTCGTCGCGCTCCTGGAGCTCGCCCGCCGCGCCGGGGTGACGCTGTCGCTCGGTCCCGAGGAGCTGGACAAGCACGGTTGGCTGCGCGGCGAGAACGTCGTCGTCCGTGACCGCGGCCGTGATGAGGCCGACGCGCTCGCGGGGGCCCAGATCGACATCTGCATCGCCCTCGGCGGCGACGGGACCGTGCTCGGGGCCCTGCGCGCCTACGCCGGGACGGGCGTCCCGGTGTTCGGCATCAACTTCGGCGAGATGGGGTTCCTCACCGCCGTCGACCGCGACGAGCGCGACGCCGGCTTCGCCCGCGCGCTGAGCGGCGACTTCGAGGTCCTGTCGCTGCCCGCGATCGAGGTCTCCGGGGCGAACGGGCGGTGGCTGGCGATCAACGACGTCTCGATGCACCGCCAGCCCGGCAAGCGGGTCGCCGACCTCGAGTACGCGGTCGGCGACGAAGAGGTCGGCCGGGTGCGCTGCGACGGTCTCGTCGTCGCCACCCCCGCCGGCTCCACCGGCTACAACCTCGCCAACGGCGGCCCGGTGATGGCCTGGGGCGTCGCCGGCTACGTGGTCTCCTTCATCGCGCCGCATTCGTTCACCGCCCGGACACTCGTCGTCGCGCCCGATGATCGCGTCGCCGTCGACAACCGCTCCCGCGAGGAGCCCGTCGACGTCTCGATCGATGGCCGACCGGTCTGCACGCTGGAGCCCGGTGCGCGGTTGACCACGCGCTTCCTCGCCGATCAGGGGTCGCTCGCCCAGCTCCCGGGCGCGACGTTCTATCAGCGTCTGCGTCAGAAGTTCGGGCGGCTCGCGGTTCCGATGTAGGCACGCGGGCGGTCGGTCCCGAGCAGGGCGGGAAGCCCCTTCGGGTGGCATCGAACAGACGTTCTGTCCGGGGGAGGGCGTAGAACTCACGGCGTGATCCACGAGCTCCGCGTCGAGAACCTGCTGTTGATGGAGCGGGCCGAGCTGCGCCTCGGGCCCGGGCTCAACGTGCTCACCGGCGAGACCGGCGCCGGCAAGACGCTGCTCGCCCACGCGCTCGACCTGCTGCTCGGCGGCCGGGCGCGACGGGGGATCGTGCGCGAGGGGGCGACGGAGGCGTGGGTCGAGGGGGTATTCGACCTGCCCGCGGACCTCGCCGGCGACGAGCGGATCCCCGACGGCGCCGAGGAGCTCGTGCTCGCCCGCCGGGTATGGCCCGATGGGCGCACGCGCGCATACGTGTGCGGACGAGCCGCGACCCAGGCCGACCTCGCGCAGATCGGGGGACGGCTGCTCGCCTTCTACGGCCAGCACGAGCACCGGCGGCTGATGCTCGCCACCGCCCAGCTTGAGCTGCTCGACGCCTATTGCGGCGCAGGCCAGGCCCGCCTGAGGCTGCGGATGCGCGAGGCCCACGGCCAGGTGCGGGCACTCGGCGAGCGCGCCGACTCGCTGCGCGAGCTCGCCGGCAGCCGTGACCGCGAGCTCGACCTGCTGCGCTTCGAGCTCGAGGAGATCGAGGCCGCCGACCCGTCGCCGGAGGAGCAGACGTCACTGATCGCCGAGCGCGACCGGCTGCGCCACCAGGGCGAGCTGGCGGCTGCCGCGTCGCTTGGAGCTGAGACGCTCAGCGCCGAGGCCGGGGGAGGGGCGGCGGAGCTCGTCGCCACCGCCGCCGGACGGGTCGCCGACGCCGCGGCACTCGATCCGGCGCTCGCCCCGCTCGCCGCGCGGCTCACCGCCCTGCAGTACGAGGCGGCCGATCTCGGGGCCGAGCTGCGCGGCTACCTGCTCACGCTCACCGGTGACGAGGCGCAGGACGGTGAGCTGCGGCTGCAGGAGATCGAGGAGCGCCTGGCGCGGCTCGCGCGGCTGGAGCGCAAGCACGGCGGCAGCCTCACCGAGGTGCTCGCCCATGCGCAACGCTGCCGCGAGCGCCACGCGGAGCTCACCGGCGCGGAGAGTGACCTCGAGAACGTCGCCGCCGAGATGACGGCGGCCGTCACGGCTCGCGACGAGCTCGCCGCCAGGCTCACCCGGGCGCGGCGCAAGGCGGCGCCGCGGCTGGCGCGGGAGGTCCGCGGCCGGCTGGCGGAGCTCGCGATGTCCGAGGCGCGGTTTGAGATCGCCCTGCGCGAACGCGACGGGGGCTGCGGTGCGCGCGGTGCGGACACGATCGAGATGCAGATCGCGCCCAACGGGGCGGGTACGCTCGCGCCGCTGCGGGAGGTCGCCTCCGGCGGGGAGCTCTCGCGGGTGATGCTCGCGCTGCTGAGCGTCGCCCACGGGGAGCCGGCGGGCGCCGATGTCGCCGGCGACCGCGACCGCGACCGCGATCGCGCAGGGGGTGGGGACGCCGAGGGCGGGATGCTCGTCTTCGACGAGATCGATGCGGGCATCGGGGGACACACCGCGCGGGCGGTGGGCGAGCACCTGCGCCGGCTGGCCAGCGGCCGTCAGGTGCTCTGCATCACCCATCTGCCGCAGGTCGCCGCCCTCGGCGAACGTCACTTCACGATCGTCAAGGACGCGGCGGCGACGCCCGCCCGAACGACCGTCCATGCCCTCGACGGCCTGATCAATGTGGAGCTCGAACCAACTCGCGC
>CAZZWJ010000068.1:0-5681 GCA_964657875.1 uncultured Solirubrobacteraceae bacterium | reverse complement strand
CGCCGAGCTCGTACGGATGATGGGCGCGAGTGAGGCGGATTCTGCGGCCAGCGACCACGCCCGCGAACTCATCACGGCGTCCCAACGCGCGTGACGGGCGAGGTTCTCGGTTCTCTGCAATTTGCGTTCGGACGATCCGAGTCCGCCGAGACGATGAGTAGAGTCGAGCTTCGATGACTCAGGGCGAGACGCGGTTCATCTTCATCACCGGCGGAGTCGTCTCCTCGCTGGGTAAGGGGATCGCTGCCGCTTCGATCGGTCGACTGCTCGTCTCCCGTGGCCTGTCGGTTCAGCTGCAGAAGTTCGATCCGTACATCAATGTCGATCCGGGCACGATGTCGCCCTATCAGCACGGTGAGGTGTTCGTCACCGAGGACGGCGCCGAGACCGACCTGGATCTCGGCCACTACGAGCGCTACACCGACGCGAACACGAGCCGGACCTCGAACGTCACCGCCGGCGGCATCTACAACACGGTGATCCGTCGCGAGCGCCGCGGCGACTACCTCGGGGCGACCGTCCAGGTCGTCCCCCACATCACCAACGAGATCAAGCAGCGCGTGAAGCTCATGGCCGACTCCTCCGAGGTCGACTTCGTGATCACCGAGATCGGTGGCACCGTCGGGGACATCGAGTCGCTGCCGTTCCTGGAGGCGATCCGCCAGTTCCCCGTCGACGTCGGGCGGCGGCGGTGCATGTTCATCCACCTCACGCTCGTGCCCTACATCGGTCATGCCGGGGAGCTGAAGACCAAGCCGACCCAGCACTCGGTCAACGAGCTGCGCCGGATCGGCATCAACCCCGACATGGTGATGTGCCGATCCACGTCGGAGCTCTCGACCGAGATCCGCGCGAAGATCGCCCTGTTCGCCTCACTCCCCCTCGACGCGGTCGTCTCCGCCTACGACGTCGATGACGTCTACAAGGTCCCGCTCGCCTTCCACGACCAGGGCGTCGACGAGTTCATCCTCGCCGAGCACTTCAACGTCGACGTCGGGCCCCCGGACCTGTCGGGCTGGGATGCGATCGTCCGCCGGGCCGCCGACGCCCACCGGGAGACCCGGATCGCGCTCGTCGGCAAGTACGTCCAGCTCGAGGACGCCTACCTGTCGGTCGCCGAGGCGCTGCGTCACGCCGGCGTCCATCACGACGCGAAGGTGAAGATCGAGTGGGTCGACTCCGAGAACGTCGATGACCCGGACGTCGCCAGCCTGCTGCACGACGTCGACGGCATCCTCATCCCCGGCGGCTTCGGCGGCCGTGGCTGGGAGGGCAAGATCGAGGCGGCGCGGATCGCCCGAGAGCGGCGGATCCCCTATCTCGGGATCTGCCTCGGCATGCACGTCGCGGTGAGCGAGTTCGCCCGCAACGTCGCCGGTATGGAGGGCGCCAACTCCACCGAGATGGACCTCGAGACCCCGTTTCCGGTCATCGACCTGCTCCCCGAGCAGAAGGAGATCGCCGACATGGGCGGCACGATGCGCCTCGGTGCCGATCCGGTCAAGCTCCACGACGACACGCAGATCCGCGCGCTCTACGACGAGCCGGTCGTCTACGAGCGCCACCGCCACCGCTACGAGGTCAACAACCACCTGCGCCGGCGCCTGGAGAACGCGGGTCTCGTGTGCGGCGGGACGTCGCCCGACGAGCGGCTCGTCGAGGCCGTCGAGCTGCCCGAGGACGTGCATCCGTTCTACGTCGCCTCCCAGTACCACCCGGAGTTCAAGTCCCGGCCCGAGCGCCCGGCGCCGCTGTTCCGGGAATTCGTCGGGGCGGCGCTCCGCCGGGCCGAGGGCGACGTGCCCGCCGCGCGTTCGTGAGCGGCGCGCAGCCCACGCCCCGCCGGTCGTGACCCGAGCCGATCCCTCGGCCCGCGCGCGCCTGCACGACACGTTCGCGGCGCTGTGCCGGATCGAGAGTCCCTCCTATCACGAGCGGCCCTGTGCCGACTGGTTGCGCCGGGAGCTGCAGGAGATGGGCGTCGCCGTCCACGAGGACGACACCGCGCCCACGACCGGCTCCGACGCCGGCAACCTGATCGCCCGGATCCCCGGTGCCGAGGGTGACTCCGGCCCGCACATCCTGTTCTGCGCCCACATGGACACCGTCCCGCTCGCCGCGCCGGTGGAGCCGGTGCTCCGCGACGGCGTATGGGAGAACGCCCGCGACGGGATCCTCGGTGCCGACAACAAGTCCGCGGTCGCGATCTTCACCGAGCTCGCGCGCCACTACGCGACGGGCCCGCCACCTCCGGTCGGGATCGAGCTCGTCTTCACCGTCTGTGAGGAGGTGTCACTGCTCGGCAGCGCCGCGTTTGACACCGGCCAGCTGCGCAGCCGGATGGGCTTCGTATTCGATCAGGCGACCCCGATCGGCGGGGTGATCGTCGCCTCACCCAGCCACTACCGGATCATCGCCCGCCTGCACGGCACCGCCGCTCACGCCGGCGTCCGGCCCGAGCAGGGCCGCTCGGCGATCCAGGCCGCGGCCCGCGCGATCGCCGCGATGTCGCTCGGGCGCCTGGACGAGGAGACGACCGCGAACGTCGGCATCATCCAGGGCGGCTCGGCGATCAACGTCGTGCCCGAGTACTGCGAGGTCACCGCCGAGGTGCGCAGCCTCGACGACGCGCGCGCAGGCGCGGTCACGACCACGCTCATCGACCATCTCCAGGATGCCGCCGACGCCGGCGAATGCGACCTCGACCTGTCGGTCGAGCACATGTTCCAGGGATACCGCACGCCTCTCCGGGCGCCCCAGCTCGCGGTCGCCGAGCAGGCGCTGCAGAGCTGTGGCTACACGCCCGAGCGCATCCTGTCCGGCGGCGCCGCCGACGTCAACTCGTTCATGGTCGACGGACTGCCGTGCGTCTGCCTCGCCGACGGGGTCCACGCCAACCACACCTCCGACGAACGCGTCGACGCCCGGGCGCTCGAGGACATGCTCGACGTCGCCCACGCGATCGTGCGGGAATCCACGCGCGACCTGCTCGCCCCGGGGACTCGGCAGGCCCCCGCATGAGCGGCGGCCGCGGATTTGAGCCGGTCGGGGAACAGACCGCCTGGCAGGGGCGGGTGGTGAGCGCCGGCGTCGCCCACTACCGCCACGCCGATGGCTCCGTCGTCGCCCGGGACAAGATCACCCACCCCGGCGCGGTCGGCATCCTGGCCATCGACGACGAGTACGTGTGGCTGAGCCGCCAGCCCCGGGAGGTGTCCGGGCTCGTCGCCTCCCTCGAGATTCCCGCCGGCAAGCTCGATGTCGCCGGGGAGCCGCCGGAGGCGGCCGCCCGGCGTGAGCTCGACGAGGAGATCGGCAAGTCCGCGAGTGAGTGGCGCGAGATCGCCGCGTTCTACTCAAGCCCCGGCTTCACCGACGAGCGGGTCATCCTCTACCTCGCCCAGGGGCTGTCGGACACCGCCGGGGATGCCCACGGCGAGGAGGACGAACGGATCGAGATCGTCCCCTGGCCGCTTGCGGATCTCGATGCCGCGATCTCCGAGGCGGAGGACGCGAAGACCGGGATCGCCCTGCTGTGGCTCGCCCGCGCCCGATTGCGGGGCGAACTGTCGGCCGGTGGTCCCGACACGGGTGAGAGTCGCCCCCGGGACGCCTGAGGAGCGCCCCGTCAGCGAGAGGGAGGGACATGTCACCGGACATGAAGACCGAGATCGACGCGATTCTCATGCGGATGGTGAGCGCAGAGCCGCGGGTGCCGGGGGTCGTGGCGGTCGTCACCGACCGCGAACGTGACGTCTACGTGGGCGCGACCGGGGTGCGGTCACTGGCCGGGGAGACGCCGATGAGCCCCGACACGGTGTGCGCGATCTTCTCCACCACCAAGGCGATCGTCGGCACCGTCTGCCTGCAGCTCATGCAGGAGGGCCGGCTGGACCTCGACGCGCCCGCCCGTGAGTACGTGCCGGAGATCGGCGAGCTCTCGGTGATCGATGGCTTCGCGGATGACGGCACGCCGCGGCTGCGTCCGCCGGCGCGGGAGGTGACGACCCGGATGCTGCTGTTGCACACCGCGGGCTTCGGCTATGACTTCTTCAACGAGACCTACGCGCGCCTGGCCTCCGAGCACGGTCAGCCGAGCATCATCACCGCCAGCCACGCGTCGATGATGACCCCGCTGCTCTTCGATCCGGGCGATCGCTGGGAGTACGGCTCGAGCCTCGACTGGGCGGGACGGGTGGTGGAGGGGATCACCGGGCAACGCCTCGGCGAGGCGATGCACGAGCGGGTGCTCGCGCCCCTGGGCATGCACGACACCGCGTTCCGTCTCACCCCCGGGATGCGGGAACGGGTGGCGGCGATCCATCAGCGCCAGGCCGACGACTCGCTGCGTCCGCTGGACCTGATCCTGCCTCAGGACGTCGAGCAGGACATGGGCGGCCACGCGCTGTACTCGACCGCCCTGGACTACGCGAAGTTCATCCGCATGTGGCTGTGTGACGGGGCGGGACCCGACGGGGAGCCGCTGCTCGCGCCCGAGACGGTGCAGCTGGCGGTCGCCAACGGCCTGGGGGAGATGAAGATCAAGCAGCTCCCCGGCGTCATCCCCGCGCTCTCCAACGACGCCGAGTTCTTCCCCGGCATGCCGAAGTCGTGGGCGCTCACGTTCATGCTCAACGACGAGGAGGCCCCGACCGGGCGGCCCGCCAACTCCCTCGCCTGGGCGGGCCTGGCGAACCTCTACTACTGGATCGATCGCGAGAACGGAATCGGCGGATTCTGGGCGACGCAGATCTTCCCGTTCGCCGACCCGACCTCGGTCGGTGGCTATCTGGAGTTCGAGACCGCCGTCTACGCGTCGGTGGGCGCGGCGGCCGCGGCCTGACGGCGGGCGCTCACACCGCCTCCGGGCGCCCGGCGCTGCAGGACTGGCGGGCGCATCCGGCGAACAGGGTGACAGCATGGCGATCGCCGACGTGCCCGCCGTCCAGCGGCGGCTCACCGAGCTCACGCTCGACTTCCTCGCCACGCTCGAGCTCGAGCGGGGCCTGTCGCGCAACACGCTGGTCGCCTACGCGTCGGACCTGCAGCAGTTCGGGGCCTTCCTCGCCCGTCGCGACCGCGATCCGCTCGCCGTCGCTCCGGCGGACCTCGCCGCGTTCGTCACCGAGCTCGCCTCCGGCTACGGGGACCGGCCGCCCGTCGCGCCGGCGACGCTGCAGCGCAAGATCGCCTGCCTGCGCTCCTTCTATCGCCACCTGCGCCGCGAGGAGCTCATCGACCATGACCCCACCGCGCAGCTGCGGCCGCCCCGGTCCCGGGGGCGGCTGCCCAAGGTGCTCAGCCGCGACGAGGTCACCCGCCTGCTCGCCCAACCCCGCGGCGTCGCCCCGGCGGCGCTGCGCGACCGCGCGCTGCTGGAGACGATGTACGCCTGCGGTCTGCGCGCCTCCGAGGCGGTGACGCTCGAGCTCGTCGAGCTCGACCTCGAGGCGGGGATCCTCCGGGCCCGCGGCAAGGGCTCCAAGGAGCGGCTGGTCCCGATCGGCTCCAAGGCGGTGAGCAGCCTCAGCGCCTACCTGGATCAGGGGCGCCCGCGGCTCGTCGGCCTGGGTGACGAGCCGCGCGTGTTCGTCAACCTGCGCGGCGGCGGACTCTCGCGCCAGGGGCTCTACAAGATCGTCCAGGGGCATGCCCGCACCGCGGGGCTCGCCGACCGGATG
>CAZZWJ010000067.1:0-10882 GCA_964657875.1 uncultured Solirubrobacteraceae bacterium | reverse complement strand
GAGCCGAGGTTGCAGTCGACCCACTCGACGGTCGCGTCGGTCTCGGCGATCGCGCGCTTGGTGACGAGGTTGAACACGTTGGTCGACCAGTTCTGGACCGTCGTGTAGCGGATGCGAGCACCCGGCTTGGCGACGAGCTCGACGACCGCCGAGTGCAGCGAGTTGGAGGAGTACGTCGGCGCCGTGCAGCCCTCGACGTAATGGACGTAGGAGCCCTCGTCGGCGATGATCAGCGTGCGCTCGAACTGGCCCATCGACTCCGTGTTGATGCGGAAGTAGGCCTGCAGCGGCATCTCGACGTGGACGCCCGGCGGCACGTACACGAACGACCCGCCCGACCAGACCGCGCTGTTGAGCGAGGCCAGCTTGTTGTCGTTCGGCGGGATGATCGTCGCGAAGTACTCGCGCAGGAGCTCCTCGTGCTCGCGCAGCGCGGTGTCCATGTCGGTGAAGATCACGCCCTGCTTCTCGAGGCTCTCGTTGACCTGGTGGTAGACGACCTCGGACTCGTACTGAGCACCGACCCCCGAGAGGAACTTGCGCTCGGCCTCGGGGATCCCGAGCCGGTCGAACGTCTTCTTGACGTCCTCGGGCACGTCGTCCCAGGAGCGCTCGGAGCGCTCGGAGGCGCGCACGAAGTAATGGATGTCGTCGAAGTCGACCTCGGCGAGCATCGGCGAGCCCCACGTCGGCATGGGGCGGGCGAGAAAGTAGTCCAGCGCCTTGAGGCGGAACTCCCGCATCCACTGCGGCTCGGACTTGAACTCGGAGATCTTCTCCACGATCTCGCGGTTGATCCCCTTGGGCGCCTTGTAGAGGTAGTTCTCGGCGTCGTGGAAGCCATAACGCTCGTCGTAGTCGGCGTTGATGCGCGACAGCTGCTCGTTTTCAGAGAGCGCCGGCGTCGGGGTGTCGGTGATCGTCTCGGGAGCCACTTACTCCACCTCCAGCTTGATCGTGTCGCCCTCGATGATGACGGGAAATGTCTCCACCGGAACGTATGCGGGCAACGTCTTGGGCCTGCCGCTGCTCAGGTCGAACAGCGAGCCGTGGCGCGGGCACTCGATCGTGCACGCGGCCTCGTCGAACACGCCCTCCACGAGCGGCCCGTCGTCATGGGTACAGCGATCCTCGATCGCGTACACGGTCCCGGCGCAGTTGAATACGCCGATCTCCAGATCTTCCCATCTGACCAGCCGCTTACCGCCCGGAGCGAGCTCGGAAAGCGGGCAGACATCAATGGTGAGAGACACGTGTTCGAAAACCTAGCGTGGGGATCGGATTTACCCGATCGAGTGTAGCGGGGAGTCGGCGCGGGTCAGCGGTCTGACGCGGCGGTGTCGGCGCCGTACAGCTCGGTCTCGCTGAGCGCCGGGGCGGGCGATTCCCCGCCATGGCCGGCACGCTGGCGGGAGGAGAACATCCGCCCGCGGGCCACGCTCGTCGGCGCGAACGCGCCGAGGCCGACCGGTGCCCCCACCTCGTCGTAGATCGCGTCGATCCCACCTCGCATGAAGTACGCCTCGTGCCAGAAGCCGGTGCCCCCGGTGTCGCGCAGGAAGTTCGTCCACCACTCGCGGTGCGGCGCCGAGCGCGTCCACGCCTCGAGGCTCTCGAGATCACGCCAGTACTGGCGCATCCCCACGTGCGGCGGGCGCAGCGACCACAGGATGTCCTCGTGGCGCAGCAGGCCGTCGGGCTGGGCCTGCCAGGAGCGCTGGATCCGGGGCCCGAAGCCGATCAGGGTCTTCAGGCCGACCAGCCGCCGGACCCGCATCCCGAGGTAGACGACGACGAGGTCGGGATACGCCGAGAGATCGGGGGTGAGACGCTGCGGGCGAGGCACCTCGAGCATCCTCGCAGGCCCGCCGGCCCGCGTCCAGGGCGACGGCTCAGATGGCGCCGACGACTCAGATGCCGGTGGCGCCGGCCTGACCGCCGCTCTCGGGAGTAGCGGGCTCCCAGCCGACGGCATGGCCCAGGGAGGCGCCCTTGATCACCTTCAGCGACAGCAGCGCGCACTTCATCCGCGTCGCGGAGATGTCGATCCCGAGCAGCTCCAGCACGAACGAGCGATCGAGCGCGATCACGTCGGTGATCGTCATCCCCTTGATCTCGTCGGAGGTCATCGACGCCGCCGCCGTGGAGATCGCGCAACCGTGACCTTCGAAGCGCAGATCCTCGATCCGGCCCTCGTCGTCGACGGCGAGCCGCACCGTCAGCTCGTCGCCGCAGAGCGGGTTCATGTCGTGGAACTCGTGGTCGACGCGGACGAGATCCTCGCGCGGCGGACTCCAGTTATGGGGCCGCTTGTAGTGATCGAGGATGTTCTCCCGGTACATGTCGTCCATCGCTCACCTCACGTTAGTCGCGAGCACCCTCACAGCTGCATGATCCGCGCGACCGACTCCAGGCCGTGCAGCAGTCGGTCGGTGTCCTCGCGCGTGGAGAAGGCCGAGTAGGAGGCGCGGGTCGTCGCCGACGCCCCGAGACGGCGCATCAGCGGCTGGGCGCAGTGGTGACCGGTGCGCACGCAGACGCCCTCGCGCCCGATGATCTCCCCGACGTCGTGGGGATGGACGCCGTCGAGCACGAACGAGATCAGCGCGCCCCGGTCGGCCGCCTCGGCCGGCCCGTGCAGCGTGATCCCCGGAAACCGTGACAGGCGGGCGTAGGCGTCGTCGATCAACGCGAGCTCGTGGGCCCGGATGCGATCCATCCCGATCGCCTGCACCCAGTCCACGGCGGCCCCGAGCCCGATCGCCTCGGCGATCTGCGAGGTCCCCCCCTCGAACTTCCAGGGCAGGTCGGTCCAGGTCGACTCGGTGTCGCCGACGGTCTTGATCATGTGCCCGCCGCCCATCAGCGGCGGCATCTCCTCCAGCAGCGCGCGGCGGCCGTGCAGCACGCCGATCCCGGTCGGGCCGTAGAGCTTGTGGCCGGTCCAGGCGTAGAAGTCGGCATCGATCGCCGCCAGGTCGACGGGGATCTGGGGAATCGCCTGGGCACCGTCGACCAGCACGACCGCTCCCGCGGCATGGGCGCGGCGCACGATCTCGGCGACCGGAAAGATCGTCCCGAGCACGTTGGACACATGGGCGACGGCGACCAGCTTCGGACCCCGCGCGAGCAGCGCGTCCAGTGAGTCCATGTCCAGGCGGCCGTCGTCGTCGACGCGCACGTAGGCGAGCTCGGCGCCGACGTCACCGGCGACCATCTGCCAGGGGACGATGTTGGAGTGATGCTCGGCCTCGGTGAGCACGATCAGATCGCCGGCACCGATGTTGCGCCGGCCCCAGGTGTGGGCGACGAGGTTGATCGAGGCGGTGTCGTTGGCGGTGAAGATCGTCTCCTCGGCGGTCGACCCGAGCCACCGGGCGATCCGCTCGCGGGCCCCTTCGAAGGCATCGGTGGCCTCGACGGCCAGCGCGTAGACGCCGCGATGCACCGACGCGCGGGAGTCGCGGTAGTAGGCGTCCATGGCGTCGATCACCGCCTGGGGCGTGAGCGAGGTCGCCGCCGAGTCCAGGTAGACGACGCCCTGGCCGTCGAACTCCCGGCGCAGAACCGGGAACTCGGCGCGCAGCGCGCTCACGTCGGCGAGCGCACCCGATGCGATGGTGGCGCTCACGACGCGACGGGCTCGGGGTCGGGGTCGAGCGAGTCGACGATCGGCGCGTAGCCGGTGGCCTCGATCTGCCCGACGAGATCCGGACCGCCCTCACGGACGATGCGACCCTTGTAGAGGATCGAGACGTGCGTCGGCTTGACCAGGTGCAGGATCCGCTGGTAATGGGTGATGATGAGCACGCCCATCTGTCCGTCGGTCTGTGTGGCGACGGTGTTGACGCCCTTGGCGACGACCTTGAGCGCGTCGACGTCCAGGCCCGAGTCGGTCTCGTCGAGGATCGCCAGCGACGGCTTCTGCAGCGCGAGCTGGAGGATCTCCATGCGCTTCTTCTCACCGCCGGAGAAGCCCTCGTTGAGATAGCGGCGGGAGAACTCCTCGGGGATCTCGGTGAGCGCCATCGCGGTCTTCACCGTGCTGGCGAAGTCACGCAGCGACACGGGCTCCTCGCCGCGGGACTCGCGATGGGCGTTCATCACGGTGCGCAGGTACTTGGTCACGGTGACGCCGGGGACCGAGATCGGGTACTGGAAGGCCATGAACAGGCCCATGCGAGCCCGCTCGTCGGTCGCGGCCTCGGTGATGTCCTCGCCGTCCCAGATGATCTGCCCGTCGGTCACCTCGAGGCCCGGGTGGCCCATGATGACGTTGGCCATCGTCGACTTGCCCGAGCCGTTGGGGCCCATGATGGCGTGGATCTCGCCGCTGCGGACGGTGAGGTTCAGCCCCCGCAGGATCTCCTTGTCACCGGCGCGGGCGTGGAGGTTCTTGATCTCGAGGTCGGGCATGCAATGCGCTTTCTATTGGAAGGGGTGAGACATCAGTCGGTCGTGGCGGTGAATCGCGGCGGGGCGGCGGCCGTCACCACGGCAGTGGGGGTGGCGGTGGCGGTGGTGGCCTCGCCCCCGGCGAACCGCACCAGTTCGGCGAGCGTCGTCGCCTGCAGGGAGGAGACGATCGCCCCCTGGACGCGGGTCCACAGCAGCTTGGTCGCGCACCCGTGACCGCGGTCGGGCTCATGGGAGCAGAGCACCCGGTCGCTGTGATCCGACAGCAGGCAGTCCATCGGGGCGATCGCACCCTCCAGCGCCTGTACGACCTCGTCCATCGAGATCTCCTGCGCCGGGCGTGACAGCCAATAGCCGCCGTGGGCACCGCGGGCGCTCATCACCAGGCCCGCTTTGCGCAGCCGGGCGACCACCTGCTCCAGGTAGGCGAGCGGCAGGCCCTCGGCGTCGGCGATCGCCTTCAGCGACGTCGGATGCTCGGGGGTCTGGCGTCCCAGCTCGATCATGAGCCGTACGCCGTACTCGGCTTTGGAGGAGAAGATCATCGGCCGTCCTAAATCCTAGCGCCGGGGTCGGGTTAGCATGACCGGTAGGGTCCGCTCGTGGCCGACGCACCCGCTCCCTCCCCCGTCCCGTCGCAGCTCGCGAGCTCCGCCGATGTCGCCCGGGCCGCGGAGATCGCCCAGGCGGCGGGCCGATTCGGCATCGACACCGAGTTCATGTCCGAGGGCCGCTACCGCGCGCTGCTGTGTCTCACCCAGCTCTCGGTCGACGATCCGGACTCGACCCCCGAGCACCCCGCGCCCCCGCTGATCCTGCTCATCGACGGACTCGCCGACGTCGACGTGCGCCCGTTCGCGCGGCTGCTCGCCGACCCAGAGATCGAGGTCGTCCTGCACGCCGGGCGCCAGGACGCCGCGATCCTGCGCCGGGTCTGGCAGACCGAGCTGACCAACATCTTCGACACCCAGATCGCGGCCGGGTTCGCCGGCGGCAGCGCCCAGGCCGGCTACGGCAACCTGCTCGGCGCGGTGCTCGGGCTGCGAGTCGGCAAGACCGCCAGCTACACGCGCTGGGACGCGCGGCCGCTCACCGCCGAGCAGCTCGGGTACGCCGGTGAGGACGTCGTGCACCTGCTCGCGCTCGCCGACGAGATCCGCCGCCGATTGGAGCGCTCAGATCGCCTCGAGTGGGCGCGTGAGGAGTGCCGGCGTCTGGAATCGGCCACCGACGAGCGGGATCCCTGGACCGCGTGGGAGCGCCTGCCGCGCGTCGGGCAGCTGGACTCGCGCGCCTGCGCGGTCGCGCGAGAGCTCGCCGCCTGGCGGGAGCAGACCGCCGCCGACACCGACCGGCCCGTCGGCTCGGTCGTCGCCGACCCGGCGCTCGTCGAGCTCGCCAAGCGCAAGCCCTCCACCCTCCAGGGCCTGGAGCAGATCCGGGGTCTGCACCCACCCGTGATCAAGCGCCGTGGCGACGCGATCCTCGCGGCGATCGCCCGCGGGCGCGATGCCGAGCCGATCGTCCGTGAGGAGTCAAGGGGACGCTCGGAGAGTGGCGACGCCCCGCTGATCTCACTCGCCGAGGCGCTCCTGCGCGCCCGCTCGCTGGAGGCCGCACTCGCCTACGAGCTGATCGCGTCCCGCGCCGAGCTCGAGCAGATCGTCTCCGCGTTCCGGCGTGGGGATCCCCCGCCCGACGTGCGCACCCTGCGCGGCTGGCGCTCGGAGCTCGTCGGGGATGACCTGCGGGCGCTGCTGGCGGGTGAACGGTCGCTGTCGGTGGGCCCGGGGCGCAAGCTCGTGCTGGGCGACGCCGCCGCGTAGTCCGTCGCGACCGCGCCGGGCGCCTTACCCCGAACCGGCTTGCACGAGCAGCGACAGCGCGGGCTCCCTCGCGAACAGGACCTGAGAGAGCTGACGGGTGATCCCGGGCGCGCGGGCGATCCGGCGCTCGTCGATCGACAGCAGATCCTCCTCGGCGGTCGCGTAGGTGACCCGCAGCCGGTTGTGCGGCGACTCGGCGGCCGCTTCGTCGTAGGTGTCGCCCTCGGTGCGCTGCCAGCCGGCGTGGGCCAGCACCCGTCGCTCGGCGACCTTGAGCACCCCGGAGTCCTCGTAGTGCGACGGGGCCCCAGCGAGGATCAGCACGCGGGCGCAGAACGGGTGGGCCCCCGGGTCACAGCGTCGCACGCTGGCGATGATGCGGGTGCCGGCGACGAGCGGGACCTGCGCCACCGCCGGACTGTGGGGACCGCTGCCCGCACCGCAGCCGGAGACGAGAAACGCTCCGACCACGGCGAACGCCGCGGCGGCGGCGGACGCGCGGCCCGGCCGGGTCCGGGGCGATCTCATGATCGCGGGCAGGCACCGGGACATGTCCGGCATTGAACCAACCGCTCACCGATGAAGGTTCTGCACCGTTCAAAGCACTAAAACTCAGGCTAAGCTCCCGCGCCATGGACAGCTCGCAGACGATCCTCGAGGACCCCGAGCTTCTCAACACCACCTGGGATCTCGCGCCGCTCGTCGACGGCGATGAGTCGGGCGGCGTCCAGCGCCAGCTCGCGGAGTCGCTGGAGCGCTCGCGCGAGTTCGCGCGGGAGTACGCGGGACGGCTGGCGGAGCTCGACGTCGCGCAGTTCGCCGCGGCGATGCACGAGCTCGGCGGGATCAACGAGCTCGTCGGCCGCGCCGGCTCCTACGCCTCGCTGCAGTTCGCCACCGACACCGCCGACCCGGCTCGCGGCGCGCTGCTCGCCCTCGTGCAGGAGCGGGCCACCGAGATCGAGACCGCGCTGCTGTTCTTCGAGCTCGAGTGGGCAGCGGTCGACGACGACCACGCCGCCACGCTGCTCGCCGACCCCCAGCTCGCGTTCTGCGCCCACTATCTGGAGAGCGCGCGGCGTTATCGCCCGCACCTGCTCACCGAGCCCGAGGAGCGGATCCTCACCGAGAAGTCGATCGCCGCCGAGTCATCCTGGGCGCGGTTGTTCGGCGAGCTGGTCGCCGGCCTGCGCGTGAACCTGCGGGGCGAGGAGGTCGCCCTCGACGTCGCGCTCAGCCGCCTGCAGAGCTCCGACCGCGAGCTGCGCCGGACGGTGGCGGAGTCGGTGAGCACCGCGCTGGCGCCGGGCCTGCGCACGCGGGCGTTCATCTACAACACGCTGCTGCACGACAAGGCCACCGACGACCGACTGCGCTCCTACCCGCACTGGCTGGCCTCGCGCAACCTCGCCAACGAGGCCTCCGACGAGTCGGTGATGGCGCTCGTGCAGGCGGTGCGCGCCCGCTTCTCGATCCCCCAGCGGTGGTATCGCCTGAAGGCCGGACTGCTCGGGGTCCCGCAGATCTCGGACTTCGACCGCACCGCGCCGGTGCTGCCCGAGGAGCTCACCTTCTCCTTCGCGGAGTCGCGGGAGCTCGTCCTCGCCGCCTACGCGGACTTCGACCCGGAGGCCGGCCGGATGGCCCGACGCTTCTTCGACGAGCGCTGGATCGACGCACCGATCCGCCCCCACAAGCGCGGTGGCGCGTTCTGCGCCTACACCGTGCCGAGCATCCACCCCTACGTGATGCTCAACTTCACCGCGCGGCGCCGCGACGTGCTCACGATGGCTCACGAGCTCGGCCACGGCCTCCACGCGAGCTTCGCCCAACCGCAGGGCGTCTTTCAGCAGTCGACCCCGCTCACGCTCGCCGAGACCGCCTCGGTGTTCGGCGAGCAGCTCGTGTTCGGACGGATGCTGAACTCCGCGCCCGACGACGACGCGCGGCTGTCGCTGATCGCCGAGCGGATCGAAGGGGCGATCGCGACCGTGTTCCGTCAGATGGCGATGAACCGCTTCGAGCATCTCGTCCACACCCGGCGTCGCAGCGAGGGCGAGCTGTCGACCGACCGGATCGGCGAGTCGTGGATCGAGAGTCAGACCGAGCTCTTCGGCGACGCGGTGCAGATCAGCGACGGCTACCGCATGTGGTGGTCCTACGTGCCGCATTTCATCAACACCCCCGGCTACGTCTACGCCTACGCGTTCGGGCAGCTGCTCGCGCTGTCGCTCTACGGTCGCTATGAGCAGGAGGGCCCGGGGTTCGCCCCGGCCTACCTCAAGCTGCTCGGCGCCGGCGGCTCCCGGAGTCCCGAGGAGCTCTGCCGGATGGTCGGCGTCGACCTGTCGGACCCCGGCTTCTGGGATGCGGGCCTCGACATCGTCGAGCGGCTGCTCGGCGACGCCGAGACGCTGGCCGCGCGGCGCACCGCCTGACACGTCAGATCAGTGGGCCTTGGCCCGGCGGGTGCGTGAGCGCTCCTCCTGGCGTTCGACGACCTGCGTGATCAGACGGATGAACTGCTCCACCCCGGTCACCTTGGCCTCGCCGTGCTCGAAGGCGTTGCGCCAATCGCCCACGTGTCCCTTGGTGGCGAGCTCGTTGAACGCAGCGCGCTGGACCTCCAGGCGGACCTGGGAATCGGAGGCCATGTCCTTGGTGACCACCGGTCCGGGCAGCGCCACCCGGTAGATCTGCACATCTCCGCGGCCGCGCAGCTCGAGGCCCACGATCAGCTTCAGGGGCGCGAGCGCCGGCACGTCGGCGAGAAACCGCGTGACCGCGGTCTCGATCAGGCTCTTGGTGTCGGTGGGGGTGGCCACCGAGGTCAGATCTTGTGGCGCTGCAGCAGCTTGCGCCCGATCACCATCCGCTGGATCTCACTCGTGCCCTCGCCGATCAGCAGCAGCGGCGCGTCCCGGTAGATGCGCTCGATCTCATATTCCTTGGAGTAGCCGTAGCCGCCGTGGATGCGCAGACACTCCTCCGCACAGAAGCGCCCGGCCTCGGAGGCGAACAGCTTCGCCATCCCCGCCTCGATGTCGGAGCGCTCACCGGCATCCTTCATCCGCGCGGCGCGCTGGGTGAGCAGGCGGGCGGCGTCGACCTGGGTGGCCATATCGGCGAGCTTGAACTGGATCGCCTGGTGCTCGGCGATCGGCTTCCCGAAGGCCCGGCGCTCCTGGGAGTAGCGCAGCGCGAGCTCCAGCGCCCGCTGGGCGAGGCCCACCCCGCGCGCGGCGACGTTGACCCGGCCGAGCTCCAGGGCGTCCATCATCTGACTGAAGCCGTGGTTGAGGCCCGCCGACTCGCCGCCGAGGATGCTGTCGGCCGGCGTGCGGTAGCCGTTGAACACGAGCTCGGTGGACTCGACGCCCTTGTAGCCCATCTTGCGCAGCTGCGGTGGGACATCCAGACCCTTGTAGGGGCCGGTGTTCTCGTGGACGCCCGCCTCCTTCTCACAGATGAAGCACGTCATCCCGCGATGGCGCGGCTGGGCGTCGGGGTCGGTGCGCACGAGCGTGAACACGAGCGTCGAGCGCAGCCCGTTGGTCACCCACATCTTCTGGCCGTTGATCTCATAGTCGCCGTCCGCGGTCGGCTTGGCGCTCGTCTTGATCGCCTGCACGTCGGAGCCCAGCTCGGGCTCGGACATGCTGAACGCGGCGCGGATCTCGCCGGTGGCCATCCGCGGCAGGTACTTGGACTTCTGCTCGTCGGTCCCGAACTTCATCAGCAGGTAGGAGCCGATGAAGTGGGTGTTGACGATGCCGCTGATGCTGATCCAGCCGCGCGACAGCTCCTCGACGATCATCGCGTAGGTCGCGAGATCGAGCCCCATCCCGTCGTACTCCTCGGGGATCGTCACCCCGAACAGACCGAGCTCCTTCATGTGCTCGACGATCGGCTCCGGGAACTCGTCCTCGTGGTCGTAATGCTCGGCCTGGGGGAGGATCTGCTCGTCGGCGAACTGCCGGACCATCTCGCAGATCGCGCGCTGCTCCTCGGTGACGTCCTGCAACGGGCTGTCGACGGCCATGGGTCTCAGGTCCTCCTGGAAGATCGCAGTGACCCTGACGATACCTTCTGACCGCTCCGTCTCGCGTCGTCGCGCCGGTCAGACGCGGCCGGGTCGAGCCGGGCGAGGACCTCCCGCCGTCCGTTCGACGCTCCGGAAAGCGGCCGGGCTCTGTGACAATGCGGCCCGTGAACTTCGCCCGGGATGTCGTCGACGCCGCGCCGCCGGGGGCGCGGGCGCTCGTCGAGATCGCGCGTGACGGGCGACGGCGGGAGTGGAGCTTCGGGGAGGTCGCCGACGCCTCGGCCCGCCTGGCGGGTGCGTTCACCGCCCGCGGGGTGGGCCGCGGGGACGTGGTGCTCACGCTCATCGGCAATCGGCCGGAGTGGGTGCTCGCGATGGTCGCGTGCTTTCGCATCGGCGCGGTCGCCCTGCCCTGCAACGAGCAGCTGCGCGCCGGTGATCTGCGCGCCCGCTTGGACGCCGCGGGGCCGCGGCTCGTCGTCGCCGACGAACGCAATCTCGATGTGGAGCGGAAGCGGTTGGTCGAGCTCCTCGACCGCTTTGCGGCGGGTGGTCCTTCGGTATGCACGACGCACCCACACAGCTTCTTCGGCCG
>CAZZWJ010000066.1:0-10896 GCA_964657875.1 uncultured Solirubrobacteraceae bacterium | reverse complement strand
CTTCAACAGCTTCGACGGGTCCTTCTTGTCGAGCAGGCAGGCGCTGATCGTGTAGTTTCTGACCAGCCCGACGCCGTGGATGATGACCAGCCAGCCCTCGTCGATCTCGATCGGGGAGCCGCAATTGCCGATCTGGACATATTCCCACGGCGGCGCGGATCAGCTGATCGCACAGCTGATCGGCAGCGTGTCGGTCATCATCCCGACCGCCTCGGTGGAGAGGGTCGCGGCGTCGACGCCGGCGAGCGCCCGCTCGCCCAGCGCAGCGACCGCGCGCTGCCGCGCCTCGTCCATCCGGCGGTCGGTGATATCACGGCCGATCGCCAGCAGCAGCGGGCCGTCGGCCGTGTGGACGGTCCCCCAGCTGATCTCGCCGACGAATTCGCTCCCGTCCCGCCGGACCCCCAGGGACTCGCCGGAGGCTCGCAGGCCCTCCGCGCCGGTGAAGAACCGATCGAGGTTGCGTGAGTAGCGGGCGCGCACCCGCTCGGGCCACAGCCGCTCGACCGGGCGACCGAGGAGCTCGGCGCGCGGGTAGCCGAAGAGCTCCTCGGCGTAGCCGTTGACGAACACGATCCGGCCCTGCGCGTCGGAGGCCACGACGGCGTCGGGCAAGCCCTCGAGCATCGTCGCGGGGACCCGCAGCCAGCCGTCGCTCATGAGGCCGGCCCATGCGCTCGGGTCGTCTCCGTGAGATTGCGTCATGTCGCGGCCCATCCCTCAAAGTACCCGCGATCCGCCACTTCGCAAGCCCTTCGGACGGATAGGGTCGCCGCCATGCGCGTGCTCGAGCTGTCCTGGGAGTATCCGCCGGTCACCGAGGGCGGGCTCGCGCGGCATGTGTGCGGCCTGTCGGAGGCGCTCGTCGCCCAGGGTGCGGAGATGCACGTGCTCAGCCGCGGGCCCGTCGCCGAGGTGAGCGATCATCGCGGCGTCACCGTCCATCGTGTGGCCCGGCCCCCGTTTCCCCGCGACGTCGACGCCTTTCTGGCCTGGGTGGCGCAGCTGAACCGGGCGCTCGGCGCCGTCGCCCCGCGGTTGCTCGCCCGCCACCGCTTCGACGTGGTCCACTCCCACGACTGGCTGGTCGCCGACGTGGCGCGCAGCGTCGCCGCGAACGCCGGGCTGCCGTGGGTGGTCACCGTCCACGCGACCGAGCACGGTCGCCACGGCGGCTTCATCGCGCGTCCGCCGCAGTCGACGATCCATGCGCTCGAGCGCCGGATGGTGCGCGACGCCGACCACGTCATCACGTGCTCTGGATGGATGCATGACCACGTCGCGGCCGTGTTCGGCGTCCCGCGGGGGGCGATCACCACGCTGCCCAACGGCATCGATCTCGCCGCCCTCGTCGACGAGCGAGCGCGAGCCCCCACCGCCGATGACGGCGCCCTGCGCGTGCGGCTGGCGCCCGACGGCGAGCGGCTCGTGCTCCTCGCCGGGCGCCTCGTGCACGAGAAGGGGTTCGACCTCGCCCTCGACGCGCTCGCCGCGATCATCCGCGGGCCCGTCAACCACGACGACCCCCGAGCGATGCGCTTCGTCGTCGCGGGCGCCGGCCCCGCCGAGGCCGAACTGCACGCTCAGTCCCGACGGCTCGGCCTGGATCTGCACGGACGGTTCCTCGGCTGGGTGGATGACGAGACGCTGCACGCGCTCTACCGGGTCTGTGACGTGTGCGTCGTGCCCTCGCGCTATGAGCCGTTCGGGATCGTCGCCCTGGAGGCGATGGCACTCGGCTGCGCCTGCATCGTCGCCGACACCGGCGGACTGCGTGAGATCGTGCCCGGCGACGAGACGGTGGGGCTGCGGGTCCCCCGCGAGGACCGCCATGCCCTCACCGCCGCCCTCACCCGCCTGCTGCACGACGACGGGTTGCGCGCCCGGATCGTCGAGCGCGCCCGCCACCATGTGCGCGACTACGGCTGGACCCACGTCGCCGGCGCCACCGCCGAGCTCCTGGGCGCATGTGCCCAGGGCCCGGCGCCGTCGTCCTCCCCCCCGCTCAGCGAATCAACACGCCGTCCTCCCCATCCGCTCAGCGGATCGGCAGCACCGGCTTTCCCGCGGTCTCATTGATCACGAGCGCCATCGCCACGTAGAGGGCGAGGAAGCCGTCGACGAGGCACAGCCAGCCGCCGAGCTTGAGGATCCCGGAGCCGCCGGGAGCGTCGGCGAAGCCGATGCCGAGGGCGAGGAACACGAGCACCAGCACGAACTGCTGGGCGAACACCGCCCGGTTGACGAACCAGGTGCCGACGCACAGGAATGCCGACACGACCATCCAGATGATCAGGTACGCCGACAGGGCATGGTCAAAGCCGGCCGGGCCCACCGCCTTGGTGAGCGGCGCCGCCTGGGTGAGCAGCAGCAAGCCGAAGGAGAACCAGAAGGCACCGTAGAGCCCTCCGATCGTGCCCGCGATCGTCTGCCCGAGACGCAGGTTCCACATGCCGCCGGCGAAGATCGCCAGGCCACCCACGCCGAGTGACGCCGGCAGCATGATCCCCAGCGCAGCGGGGTTGTAGATGTGCACGAGGTCGCAGCCCAGCAGCGCGAGCATCACCCCGAGTGCCCCGAGCTGCAGGGAGACCCCCTGCGACGGTAGTGAGTAGTAGATCCCGGCGCCCTTGTCGGGGAGGGCCATGACACTGTCCAGCGGCGATGGATCGCCTGATGCCTCGAGGGGACTGAGGGTTCCTGATGACACGTGACCTCCCGGTCGTTGAGTGCGCCGTCGCCGTGACCGTCGCGGTGTCGAGTTCGGCAACCGAGTGAGTCAGTATTTCCGACCACTGCGGCCCCGCCGAATCGACATCGGGCCAGGGTTACGGCGGATGGACTCCCCACGCGGGAATGCCCGAGGTCCGGCCTCGGGTTGACCCGAGGGGTGAACCCCGGGTCAGCGAGAGCGGCCGGCCGCGCACGCATCCGATCCCGCGCCGCCTCCGTACCCCTGTCAGGTGCCAGCCCTCCCCCTCCGAGTCCTGATCGCCGACGACGAGCTGCTCCTGCGCGCGGGCGTGGCGCGGCTGCTCACCGATGCCGGGATGGAGGTGGTCGCCGAGCTCGAGTCCGCGGACACGCTCATCGAACGGGTGCGGGAACTGCGTCCCGACGTCGCGATCGTCGATGTCCAGATGGGACCCGGCCCCACCGACGAGGGCCTGCGCGGCGCCATCGAGGTCCGTCAGCTCGGCCTCGGCACCGCCGTGCTCGTGCTCACCCACTTCCTGGAGGAGCGCTATCCGCTGGACCTGATCGGTGACGATGCCTCAGGCGTCGGCTATCTGCTCAAGACCCGGATCGGCGACGTGGATTCGTTCGTGGAGTCGGTGCGCCGGGTCGCCGCGGGCGGCTCGGCACTCGATCCCGAGGTCGTGCAGCGGATGGTCGGCCGCCGGCGGCGCGACAGCCCGATCGACCGGCTGACCCCGCGCGAACGCCAGGTGCTCGCGCTGATGGCCGAGGGTCGCTCCAACGCCGGGATCGCCGCCGGGCTGGAGATCTCCCAGGCGGCCGTGGAGAAGCACGTGACCGCGGTCTTTCAGAAGCTGTCGCTCGGCGATGAGCCCTACCGCCACCGCCGGGTGATGGCCGTGCTCGCGCTGCTACGCGTCGCCTGACGGGTCCGGGCGCGACGCCTCGCCGGGCAGCAGCGCGACGATCGACGTTCCCCCGCCGGCGGGACTGCGCAGCGCCAATTCCCCGCCGGCGGCCGCGAGCCGGTCGGTGATCCCCGCCAGTCCGCCACCGGCCCGCGGCGTCGCCCCTCCACACCCGTCGTCGACGACCGCCACCACGAGCTGTCCGCCGGGTTCGATCGTCAGCGACACCGATGCGGCGCTCGCCCGCGAGTGCTTGATCACGTTGTTCAGTGATTCGGCGACGAAGAAGTACGCCGTCGTCTCGGTCATCTCCGCGAAGCGCTGCTCGGCGATCGCCAGCTCGACGGGGATCGGCAGGGCGGCGGTGAGGCTCGCGACGGCGGCGGCGAGTCCGCGGGTGACGAGCACCTGGGGGCTCAGGCCCGAGCTGAGCTCGCGCAGCTCGGCGATCGCGAGCGTCGTCTCCTGGGCGACCTCCTCGAGGCTCGCGGCGAGCTCGGCCCCGTCGGCGCGGCCGGTGAGCTCCTTGGTGGCGAGCCGCAGCTTGAGCAGGATGCGGACCAGTCGCTGCTGGGATCCGTCGTGCAGATCGCGCACCAGGCGCCGGCGCTCATCATCGGCGGCCTGCACGAGCCGGGCGCGGGAGGCGTGGATCTCCTCCGCGCGGACGCGCTCGGCCACCTGGTGCAGCATCGCCCGCTCGGCCGCCATCCGCTCGGTGACGTCGCGGAAGACGACGACCGCGCCCGTCCCGCGCGTCGTGTCCAGCGGCGCCGAGGAGAAGTCGATCGGAAACGACGTGCCGTCCTTGCGCCAGAACGCCTCGCCGTCGCCGCGCACGGTCTCCCGGGTCGCGCGGGCGCGCAGGATCGGGCAGTCCGCCGCTGGGTACGGGCGGCCGTCGAGGTGATGGTGATGCAGCGTCGCGTGGCCGTCGAGCCCGAGCAGCTCGTCCTCCTCATAGCCCAGCAGCGTCAGCGCCGCGGGGTTGACGAAGGCGATGCGGCCGTCGGCGTCGACGAGGTAGACCGCGTCGGCGATGTGGGCGAGCAACGCCTCGAGCACGTCCCGGGAGGCGATCCCCAGACGTGAGCGCATGGTGGCGACGGGCGGGTCGGGCACCCGCCGAGCGTACGGGTCCGGGGGGGGTTAGCCCGACCCCCACGCTCGGGTCTGTCCGCATGGTCAACTCGACCCCCGCATCCCTGGCCGAATGTCCATGTGGGTGTCCCGATGCCGAGGGGAGACTCGATGGCCCGCCCGTTCCCATCCCACGAGGAGAACCAACCCCATGGCAGTCGAGACGAAGCTCACAGACAAAGAGATCGAGAGCGTGATGGAGATCGCTCACCCGACCAAGCAGATCGGTGAGTCGATTCTCGGTAAGACGAAGGTCTTCCCGGATTATCAGGCGGAGCCCGGAGAGACGTATCTGGGAATGGTCCACGGCATCGCCAACGAGTCCTCGGTGAGCCTCGTCGCCGTGCTGCTCGGCATCCGGGCGCTGCGCAAGGGCTTTGACACCGGCCTGTACTTCTTCGGCATCGGCGCCCTGAACTGCCTCGCGACGCGGGGCTTCCCGGACATCGGCTCCGAGATCTTCCCGGGCATGCGCAACGAGAACAACCAGCTTGAGAAGTTCATCGCCGAGGGCGGTAAGTGCTACGCCTGCCGGCTGGGGCTCTCCCTGCACGGCGCGCGTGAAGAGGACCTGATGGAGGGCGTGATCCCCTGCCACCCGCTCGACATGCAGGATGCCCTGATCGAGTACAGCCGCAAGAACGCGATCATCAACACGACCTGGATGTTCTGAGCGTCGTGGACCTCCTCGACCTCCGAGCCGAGCTCGCCGTCCACGGGTTGCGCACCGCGCCGCCGCCCGTGCGCCGGCGGGCCGGCGCCGGACCGTCGGATGACGGTCACTGGCAGGTGAGCGGCGGCTGCGGCGCGGCGACGCTGCCGATGGCCGACAGCTCACCGTTCGCCGTCGACGAGCTCGGCCGGCTCACCCGTGAGGGGGTCGTCGTGGAGGAGCTCGCGGTCGAGCCGGTGACCCGGCCGCGCTTCTACGACCTGCAGACCCAGGACGGGACCCGCTACGAGGCGCTCGCCCGCCTGCACGGCACCGACGTGCTCGCGACGACCGTCGTGCAGACCTGCATCCGCTACACCGATGAGCAGACCCGGTGTCGCTTCTGCACGATCGAGGAGTCTCTGCGCGCCGGCGCCACCCCACAGGTGAAGCGTCCCGAGCAGCTCGCCGAGGTCGCCGAGGCGGCCTGGCGTCTGGACGGGGTGCGCCAGGTCGTGATGACGACCGGGACCTCCAACGGCCCCGACCGCGGGGCGCGGCATCTTGTGCGGTGCGTTCAGGCGGTCCGCGAGGCGGTCCCGATGCTCCCGGTCCAGGTGCAGATCGAGCCGCCGCTGGACCTCGAGTGGATCGACCGCCTCCATGACGCCGGCGCGCAGGCGATCGGGATCCACATCGAGTCCCTCGACGACGACGTGCGGGCCCGGTGGACACCGGGCAAGGCGACGGTGTCGGTGGCCCGCTACGAGCAGGCGTGGGCTCATGCCGTCGACGTGTTCGGCGCCAATCGGGTCTCCACCTACCTGCTCGTCGGACTCGGCGAGGACCCCGACGAGCTGGTCGCCGGCGCCGCGCGGCTGATCGCGATGGGCGTCTACCCGTTCGTGGTGCCCTACCGGCCGCTGGTGGGCTCACTCGCGTACGCCGACGGGGTCCCGGCCCCGTCCGCGGAGCTGCTCGCGACGGTCACCCGCCGCGTCGCCCAGGCACTGCGCGCCGCCGGAATGCGCGGCGCGGATCAAGGTGCCGGCTGCGCGGCGTGCGGCGCCTGCTCGGCGCTCGGCTCGGCCGGCGGATGAGCGCGCCCGTGCCGGACATCGTGGCCGCGCTCGGAGCCCCGCCGGCCACGGGCGCCGCCCGCCCCGAGACCGCGGGCGGCCCACGCCCGACCACGACCCCCTGGATCATCGTCTGCGGCACCGGTGATGACCCCCGCTGCGCCCGGTACGCCGCGCTGCGCCGTCGGGAGTTCGCCCACCGCCAGGGGCTGTTCGCCGACGGGGACGCTGACGCGGCCGACGTCGACCCCGAGACCCGGGTGCTCGTCGCGCTCGGCCGCGACGGCGCGGTCATGGGCGGCGTGCGGGTGCATCCCGATCATGCCGGCGCGGAGGCGATCGGCTGGTGGCGGGGCAGCCGGCTCGTCGTGGAGGCCGCCACCGGAGCCGCCCGCGGACAGATCGGCGCCGCGCTGGTCACCGCCGCCTGCGCCCAGGCCTTCGACGCGGGCGCGCTGCGCTTCGACGCCCACGTCCAGACCGGCGTCGTGGCGTTCTTCACCCGGCTGGGCTGGCGGGCGGGCCGGACGCTCACGGTCCGGGGTCGACCGCACCGGCTCATGCACTACGAGCTGGACCGCTTCGCCGTCCTCGCCTCCGAGACCAAGGCGCCGCTCGGCGGGCTGGTCGGCGACCTGCTGCCCGACGACCGCTGGCGCGGCGACGACGGCGTTCCGGTGCCCGGCAGCGACGTCGTCGCCTGCACGGACGCGATCGTCCCCGCGATGGTCGCCCGAGATCCCGAATGGGCCGGTTGGTGCGGGATGCTCGTCACCGCCCATGACCTGTCGGCGATGGGAGCGCGCTTCGTGGGGGCACTCGACGCGCTCGCCGCCCCGGATGCCGCGCACGCCGAGCGGGTGATCGCCGGGATCCGGTCCGGCGCCGAGATGCTCGGCCTGCCGGTGATCGGCGGCCACACCTCGCTGGGGGCGCCCGCAGCGCTCGCCGTGACCGGCCTCGGCGCGACCGCGGACCCCGTGGCCGCCGGCGGCGGCCGGGTCGGCGACGTCGTGCGTCTCACCGCCGATGTGAACGGCGGGTGGCGTCCCGGCTACCGGGGCCGTCAGTGGGACTCGACGTCGTGGCGCACGCGCGAGCAGCTCGCCCCGATGCTGTCCGCGGTCGCGCGAGCGCGACCACATGCCGCCAAGGACGTGTCGATGGCCGGGATGGTGGGCACGCTGGGGATGCTCGCCGAGGCGGCCGGCTGCGGCGCCGAGCTCGATGTCTCCGCAGTGCCGCGGCCGGCGGACGCCGCGATGGCCGACTGGCTCACCTGCTTTCCCGGCTTTGCGATGCTGAGCACCGACGCACCCGGGCGACCGCCGCTGGACGCCGGCGAGGCGACGTCGGCGGCGTGCGGCTCGCTGGTGGCGGGCTCCGGGGTGCGCCTGCGCTGGCCCGACGGCGAGCTGTGCACCGCGATCACCGCGCCGGTGAGCGGACTCGGAGCCGCCAGGACCCACGACCCAGGGAGACGCCGATGAGCGAGATCACGATCGCCGCCGCGAACGCACCGTTCGGGCGCGACATGGACGCGTGCCTGCAGACGATCGCCGACGTGATCGCGCAGGCGCGAAGCGCGGGGGTCGACCTGCTCGTCCTGCCCGAGGCGGCGCTCGGCGGCTACGTCGAGACCCTGCACGGGGATGCCGAGCCACCCCCGACGCTGCACGCCGACGGTCCCGAGCTCGCCCGCGTGATGGAGCTCGCCGGCGACATGGTGGTGTGTGTCGGCTTCTGTGAGCAGGGCGGGGAGGGCGTGCGCTACAACGCCGCCGCCTGCGTCACCGGGACGGGCCTGCTCGGCCTCTACCGCAAGACCCATCTGCCGCTGGACGAAAACCGGTTCACGACGGTCGGCGACACGCTGGCGGCGTTCGACACGCCACTGGGCCGGATCGCGATGATCATCTGCTACGACAAGGCGTTTCCGGAGGCGGCGCGGACGCTCGCGCTCGACGGCGCCCAGGTGCTGTGCATCATGTCGGCGTGGCCGTGCAGCGCCACCGACGCCGCGGAGGAGCTCACCGAGGACCGCCAGTGGCGGCGCTCGGAGCTGTGGGACCGGGCGCGGGCTGCGGAGAACTCGTTCGTCGTCGCCTCCGCCAACCAGACGGGGAGCTTCGGCAGCCTGCGCTTCCTCGGCGGCGCGCGAGTCGTCGGGCCGGCCGGGGACGCGCTCGCGCAGTGCGACCCGCCGACCGAGCCCGGACTGGCGATCGCCACCCTCGACCTGGAGGCGACGCTCGAGAAGGCGCGCCAGAAGCTCTCACCCGTGCGAGACCTGCGGCCCGATCTCTACGCCACCCCGGCGCCGATCCCGTTCGGGGAGCAGGTGAGCGCCTGATGGGCGAGGTCGACCTCGCGATCCGGTGGGCCGACGGGCATGTCCAGCGCGGAACCTCCCCGTCCCGCGCGATCGAGGCGTTCGTCGTGGAGGGTGCCGCATACCCACGCGCGGAGCTCTCCCGCCGGCTCGCCGACGGCATGATCGCCGCGTCGGAGCGGGTCCGGGAGCGCTACGGGTTCGCCTGCACCGCGGCCGCCGAGGCCTCCGACGCCTTTGCGCGCGGGGCCCAGGAGCACGGCGGGGCGCCGTCTGACCTGGCCCGGGTGGAGTCGGTGAGCCGGCGCGCCGACCGGGCGCCCGGCGCCGGCGCGGCGCGGCCGCTGCCCGACGACGTCGACGTGCTGATCATCGGGGGCGGGCAGGCCGGGCTGTCGCTGTCCTGGCACCTGAGCCGTCGGGGTATCTCCCACGCCGTCCTGGAGCGGGGCCGCGCGGCCGGCGCCTGGTCACGCGGACGCTGGGACTCGTTCTGCCTGGTGACGCCCAACTGGCAGTGCCGACTGCCCGGGCACCCCTACGCCGGCGACGACCCCGACGGGTTCATGGTCCGGGAGCAGATCATCGAGTACGTCGACTCCTTCGTGGCCTCCTTCGATCCGCCGCTGCACGAGGGCGTGAGCGTGGAGAGCGTCGAGCCCTCCGGAGCCGGGTTCGTCGCCCGGACGACTCGGGGCGAGGTCACCGCGCGCCAGGTCGCGGTGTGCGTGAGCGGCTATCACCGCCCCCGGATCTCGCCGCTGGCCGCCGGCTTCCCCGAGGCGATCACGCAGCTGCACTCATCTCGCTATCGCAATCCGAGCTCGATGCCCGACGGCGCGGTGCTCGTCGTCGGCACCGGTCAGTCAGGGGCCCAGATCGCCGAGGACCTGCTGATCGGCGGACGCGACGTGCATCTCGCCGTCGGATCGGCGCCGCGCTGCGCGCGCCGCTACCGGGGCCGAGACTGCATCGCGTGGCTGGAGGAGATCGGCCACTACGACATGGGCATCGACGACCATCCCAAGGGCGAGTCGGCCCGCCGGGAGCCCAACCACTACATGACCGGTCGCGACGGCGGCCACGACCTCGACCTGCGGGCGTTCGCCCGTGACGGGATGGTCCTGCACGGGCGCCTGGGGGGATGTGAGGACGGCGTCGCGCACTTCGCCGGGGACCTGGCGGTGAACCTCGACGGTGCCGACGCGACGGCGGAGCGGATCAAGGACACGATCGACGCCTGGATCGACGAGCACTCACTCAGCGCGCCCACCGAGGACCGCTACGTCCCGGTGTGGTCGCCCCCAGACGACGGCTCGGCGGCGCTCGACCTCGCGGCCGCGGGCGTCCGCTCGATCGTGTGGGCGACCGGCTTTGACGCGGACTGGTCGTGGTTGGCGGTGCCGGGGTTCGCCGACGCGGCCGGACCCCGCCATCACCGGGGCATCTCGCAGGCCGACGGGATGTACGTGCTCGGCCTGCCGTGGCTGTGGACGTGGGGGTCGGGTCGGTTCGCCGGCATCGACCGCGACGCCGACCACGTGGCGCAGGCGATCGCCCAGCACGTCGCGGTGCCCGCCGGGGCCTAGGCCGCGCTCAGCGCGGTCCGCCGAGAGTGATCCGCAGCACCACCCGCGTCGGGCGGGTGGGCCGGGTCAGCGACAGGAAGTCGCGGATCGGGCCCCGGCGCCCGCAGAAGGGACAGCTCAGCTCATCGGAGAGCGACCGCCGATCCGGACCGATCGCGACCGGCGCATCGCACCCCGCGCAGGCGATCGTCGCCTCGGCCAGTCGATCGCTGCGATCGTGGCGGCGCTTGCGGACGAGCCGCTGATCACCGGTCGGTTCCCGTGGGTCCGAGGTCCAACTGCCACCGCTGAGAAAGCTCACCCGGAGGAGAGTCTACGCCGGGGCGCGTGACCGTGTCCTCCCTGTGCAGACGCCGGCTCAGACGACCGATCAGATCACTCTTCGGCGTCGGCGCGGAGCGCGTTGGCTTCCGCGCGCGCGACGGACGCGAGTGCGCGGGTGAGCGCGGCCTGGGCGCGTTCGGCGGCGGCTTTGGCTCGATCGACGGCGTCGCGA
>CAZZWJ010000065.1:5614-10973 GCA_964657875.1 uncultured Solirubrobacteraceae bacterium | reverse complement strand
TCACGGCGTTGCTCACGGCGCTGAGCTCACCGGAGATCGTGCTGTTCGCCTTCTGCGACAGGGCGCCCTTGATCTGCGACGTCCCGCAGCCGACGACGAGAGCGGCCGTCAGCGCAAGTCCGCCGGCCGTGAATGCGCGCGAGCTGATCCCCATGTGCCGCGTGACTCTAGAAGCTCGCCGTTTGGGCTTCATGTGCGTTGCACGCGCCATTTACTGGCCGTATTGCAGGCGTTCCGCCAGCGATTGCGGCAGCCCCGCGGACCGGATCGCCGCGGCCGCGCCGGCGATGTCGTAGTCGACGCGGTGATAGCTCACCGTCCACGCCGAGAGGTCGAGCTCCAGCCAGGCGGCGCGGGGGTCACCGTCGCGGGGCTGGCCCACGCTGCCGGGGTTGATGATCCATTCACCGTCGCCGAGATCGAGGTGCTCGTCGTCGGAGCGGGTGCCGCCGGTCGCCGCCGCGCCGGCGAACCGCGCGAAGTACAGCGCGACGTGAGAATGGCCGACGAGCGCCACCCGCCTTTCGGCGGCGTCGAGGCAGAGATCGGCCTGGGGCGCTGAGAGGACGTACTCCCACACGGGGTCCCGCGGACTGGCGTGATAGAGCGCCACCGACGCGAGCGTCCGCGTCGACGGGAGCCCCCGCAGGTACTCCAGGGTGTCGGACCGGATCGCCGCCTGCGTCCACCTCGCGGCGAGCGCGGCTCCGCTGGAGAACTGCTCCAGCGCGATCGTGCCGCACACGCCGAGGTCGTGGTTGCCGGCGAGGCTCACGTGCGCGCGGGCGCGCACGAGGTCCACGCAGGCGTCGGGATCGGCTCCGTAACCGACGAGATCGCCCAGCGACCAGAGCTCCGCGCAGCGGCGCTCGGAGATCGACTCGAGCACCGCCTCCAGGGCGTGCCGGTTGCCGTGGACGTCGGAGATGACGGCGACTCGCATCTCTACAGTCTCCCCGGTGAGCGGACGTCAACGTGTCGCGGTCCTCGGCTCGGCGATGCTCGCCGCCCTCGTCGCCGAGGCCGGCCGCCGACTGATCACCCCCCGCTCGCCGGTCACCGAACCCGCCGCGGTGAACCTGCACGACCACTTCTCGGGGCCGGAGATCGCCCGCGGGCGTGACTTCGCGCGGCCCCAGGCGCGCCTCGGGCTCGCCGGTTCGATGCTCGAGACGGCCCTGCTCACCGCGGTCGTCCGCCGTCCGCCACCGGTGCTCGCCCGCTGGGATGCGCGCCCGCTCGCCGGGGGCGCGGCGACCGCCGCCGGCCTGTCGCTCGCACTCTCGCTCCCCGGCCTGCCGTTGCGGGCGCTCGCCCGGCGTCGCGCACTCGCGGTCGGCCTCGCGACGCAGTCCTGGAGCGGCTGGGCAGCTGACCTCGGCAAGGCGGCGGCGATCCAGACCGCTCTCAGCGGCGCGCTGGGGGCGGGCGCGATCGCGCTCTCGCGTCGCTCTCCCCGGGACTGGTGGCTGCCGGCGTCGGGCGCCACGGTCACGATCGCGGCGCTGGCGGGGGCGCTCGCGCCGGTGCTCCTGGAGCCGCTCTTCAACGACTTCGACCCGCTCGCGGAGGGCGAGACCCGAACCGACGTGCTCGCGCTCGCTCGCGACGCCGGGATCACGGTCAAGGAGGTCTACTCCGTCGACGCCAGCCGGCGCACCACCGCCGCCAACGCCTACGTGAGCGGCCTGGGCCCGACCAAGCGCGTCGTCATCTACGACACGATGCTCGACCGCTACTCACGCGACGAGGTCCGGCTCGTCGTCGCCCACGAGCTCGGTCACCTGCGCCACCGCGACCTCTACCGCAACCTCCTGTTCGCCGCGATCATCGCCCCGGCGCTGTGCCGGGGCACCCAGTACGCCGGGGCCGCGCTCGCGGGCTCAGACCCGGCGGAGCCGCTCACCCCCGCGGGACTGCCGGCGCTCGCGCTCGCCTCGGGCGTCGTGAGCGCGCCGCTGGCCCCGATCCTCGCCCGTCTGTCCCGCGCGATGGAGGTCCGCGCCGACGAGTTCTCACTGCGCCTCGCCGGCGCGCCGGAGGCGTTCATCTCCTTCGAGCGCGGCGCCGCCCTGCAGAACCTCGCCGACCTGGAGCCGCGGTGGCTCCCGCGCCTCCTGGCCAGCCACCCCCCGACCGCCGAGCGGATCGGCGCCGCCGTGGCGTTCGCTCAGACCACCGCGCCGAAACCGGGGACGGCGTCAGCCGTCCCTGCCACAGCCTCTAGGACGCCCCGGTCCTAGTCGACGGCGCGCACGACCACGACGCAGTTCTGACCGCCGAAGCCGAACGCGTTGGACGCCGCGGTGCGCACCGTCGCCGGGCGGGCATGCAGCGCCACGTAGTCGAGGTCGCACGCCGGGTCGGGCGTGGTGAGGTTGATCGTCGGCGGCAGCATCGAGTCGCGCATCGCATACAGGCACGCCATCACCGACAGCGCGCCGGCGGCGCCGATCAGATGACCGGTCATCGACTTCGGCGAGCTCGTCGGTATGCCGTCGGCGGCATCGCCGAGCGCCAGGCGGATCGCCTTGGTCTCGGCCGAGTCGTTGGCGCGCGTGGCGGTGCCGTGGGCGCAGATGTAGTCGAGCTCGTGGGGGTCGACCCCGGCGTTGCGCAGTGCGCCGGAGATCGCCGCCGCCGCATAGGCGCCGCTGGGCTCGGGCGCCGACATGTGAAACGCGTCGCAGGTGAGCGCGCCGCCGGCGACCGTCCCGTAGGCGGACGCGCCACGGGCGGCGGCGTGAGCGGCCGACTCGACGACGAACACGACCGCGCCCTCGCCGAACACGAAGCCGGAGCGCTCGCCGTCAAACGGCCGGCTCGCGCCTTCGGGATCGTCGTTGTGATCCGACAGCGGCCCCATCAGGGCGAGGCTGGCGAAGATCGAGGGCGAGCTCGCGGCGTCGGCACCGCCCGCGATCACGACGTCGGCCTCGCCGCCGACGATCAGCCGCCTCGCCTCCAGCAGCGCCGCGGTGCCGCTCGCGCAGGCGAGCGCGCTCGCGTTCACCGGACCATGGATGCCGAGGTCGATCGCGACCTCGCAGGCGGCCATGTTGAGGATCGTCGTGGGAACGAAGTAGGGGCTCATGGCGCTCGGCCCGCGCTCGAGCATGACCTGCTCGTGGTGACCGGTCTCCGGCCACCCGGCGAGCGCGGAGTTGACGACGACCGCGGTGCGCGCGGATTCCTCGGCGGGGTCGAAGGCGGCGTCGGCGACCGCCTCGCGCGCGGCGACGATCGCCAGCTGGGAGAAGCGCGCGGTGCGCCGCGTGCGCTTGGGTCCGAGGGCCGCCTCCGGGTCAAAGCCCCGGACCTCGGCGGCGATGCGGACCGGCAGCGCGGAGGCGTCGAACCCCGTCACCGGGCCGACCCCCGAGCGTCCGGCGACGAGTCCCGCCCACGTCTCGGGGGCGGAGAGGCCGAGCGGCGTGAGCGCGCCGATCCCGGTGATGACAGGATCGGCCGCGTGGCCGGGGGCGACGGTCATGGCGTCTGCAGCCGCCCGTCGGCGGCGTCGGCGATCGCCATCTCGCGGATGCGGTAGTGGATCTTCTTGCCGGTCGCGGTCATCGGCAGCTCATCGACGAAGCGGTAGCGACGCGGGCGCTTGTAGGCGGCGAGCATCGGGTGACCGTGGGCGTGGGCCTCGAGCGCCGCGGCGTCCAGCGCCGGGTCGGAGGTGACCACGTAGGCGACGACGAGCTCGCCCCATTCGGCGTCGGGCACGCCGACGACGGCGGCGTCGCTCACGCCCGCCCGCTCGCACAGCACCGCCTCGACCTGTGTCGGGTGGACGTTTTCACCGCCGCTGATGATCATGTCGTCCTTGCGACCGACGATCGAGACGTATTCCTCCGCGTCCCAGGTCGCGAGGTCGCCGCTGTACATCCAGCCGTCACGGAAGCGCTGGGCCTGCGCGTCGGGCTGGTTGACGTACGCATAGCCGGACTTCACGCTGCGCACCGCCACCTCGCCGATCGTCTCCGCGTCGCGGGGCACGGTGTCTGAGGGGTCGGCGAGCCGGTCCTCGTAGATGCGCAGCACCGCGACGTCATCGTCGGTGCACGCGCGCCCGGCCGAGCCGGCATGGTCGGGGAGATCCTCCGGTCTCAGGAACGTGTTCCAGAACGCCTCGGTCGTGCCGTAGCCGTTGAAGATCCGGGGGGTGAGGACCTGCTGATAGCGCAGGCAGGCCTCCCGGTCCAGGGGCGCGCCCATGGTGACGATGCCGCGCAGGGTGCTCAGATCCCGCGGTGAGCGCTGCTGTTCGGCGGTGAGCATCGCGAGGTTGGTCGGCGCGCCGATGAGGAACGTGAGGCCGTGCTCGGCCACCCAATCAAGGACGGTGGCGGCGTCGAAGGCCCGCAGCGAGACCGCTTCGGCGCCGACGTAGAAGACCGGGTTGGGGCCCCCGGAGTAGAGGCCACCGCGGTGAAACCACGGCGTCATGTTGAGCGTTCGGTCCTGTGGGGAGAGCGGGAAGTGCATGATCACGTCGTGGGCGGAGAGGATCTCGACGAGGCTCGGCAGGGAGACCCCCTTGGGCATGCCCGTCGTGCCCGACGTGTACAGGCGCGTCGTCTCGTCATAGATCGTCGCGGTGGCCGGCGGCCGCGGGTCGGCGGTCGGGTCTCCGGCCCCGAGCAGGTCCTCGAAGCTGAGCACCGGGGCCGTGGCCTCGCCGACCGCGCACCGCAACCCGGGTTCATGCTCGGCGAAGGCGATCGCCGCGTCGGCGGTCGGCTGCAGGGTCTCGTCATAGACCAATGCCGCCGGCCGGCTGTCGTCGAGCACGTGGGCGACCTCGCCGGGTGACAGGCGGAAGTTGATCGGCGTGGCCACGGCGCCGAGACGCTGGCAGGCGATCCACAGCAACGCGAACTCCGGCGTGTTGAACAGGTCCAGGACGACCGTGTCACCGGGGCGGACGCCGTGCCCGGCGAGGGCGTCGGCGAGCCGTCCGGCGTCTTTCCACAGCTGCGCGTAGGTCCAGCGCCGGCCGGTCGCCGGGTCACTGAGCGCCGGCCGTTCGGCGAACCGGTGGGCGTTGCGCGCGACGCCCGCCACGTAGGTGAAGTCGTGCTCGAAGACGTCGCGCAGCGCCGAGACGTCGTAGCGGTAGGCGGCGGAGGTGCTCACCGGGAGGAGGCGACCGTGGCGCTGAGACGGTCGTTGACCGTCGCCAGACGCTCGTACTGGGTGAGGGTGTCGGGACCGAGCGTGAGCAGCAGGATCTCCGAGACGCCGACGTCGAGGTATCCACTCAGTCGTTCCACGGCGCCGTCGATGCTATCCAGCACCGTCCAGCGGTCGACGACGTCCAACCCCATGCGGTACTGCCCCCGCAGGTGAG
>CAZZWJ010000065.1:0-5604 GCA_964657875.1 uncultured Solirubrobacteraceae bacterium | reverse complement strand
CGTCGGCGACCGCCCGAGCGTGGGCGCGGTCGTCATCGACCCGGATGAGTACGAGCAGCGTGGTGCGGGGAGCCGGGCGGTCGTGCTCGTAGGCCCTCTCGGCCAGCTGCGCGGAGCGCTGGGCGACCTTGTCGGGTGACAGCCACATCGGCAGCCAGGCGTCGCCGAAGCGCGCGGCGCGGCGCAACGCCGGTTCGCCGCGGCCGCCGACGTAGATCGGCGGCGGTGTGGTCATCGCCGGCGCCAGGACGGGGGAGTGGACCTCGAGCGCCCGGCCGACGTGGTCGACGGGACGTCCGGTGAGCAGATCGGGCAGGACGGTGAGCGCGTCGTCGAGACGGGCACCACGCTGGGTGACGGGCACGCCCGCGGCCGCGAACTCCTCCGGGAACTCGCCGCCGACGCCCACGCCGAGGCGCAGCCGGCCCGGCCCCGCGAGATGGTCGATGGTCGCCAGCTGCTTGGCCGCCCACGCCGGTGCGCGCAGGCCGAGGAGCATCACGCTGAAGCCGAGGGGAATCGACTGCGTGACGGCGGCGGCGGCGGCGAGCGTCGCCGTCGCGTCGAGCACCGGTGCCGGGCAGGCGAGGTGCTCGCCGGTCCAGACGGCGGCGAAGCCGAGCTCCTCGGCGAGCCGGGCGGCGTCGGTGATCGGCAGCCGCGCACCGCTGCGGGTCGGGTCGAAATTGGGCAGCAGGACACCGCAGACGGCGCCCCGCGGAGACTCGCTCAGGACCTAGGCCTCATCGTCGTCGACGTACTCGCCGGCGTCCGGCCCGGTCGGCGTCGTGCCGCTGCTGGGGAACTCGGGCAGGTTCTTGATCCCCTCGCGTGTCTCCCACTTGGAGTAGTTGTCCTGCATCGCCTCGATCAGCTCGCGCATGAACTTCGCCGACAGGTTGACGCGGGAGACGACGACGCCCGGGACCTCCGCATCCTCGACCTCGTGGTCGACACGCGCGAACGTGATCGTGAACTCGTAGTCGGAGTGGCTGACGTTCGCGAAGTTCGAGTAGTGGCCGGCCATCACCTCCGGCGCGAAGTGGATGTTGATGTGTCGCTCAGGCTGATTTGGATCGGTCATATGCCCAAAGTATTCCATCAGTCGGGGGGTACGCCCCTGACGGCCCCGGGTAAATTGAGGCGGTGCGGATCGTCGTCGTCGCCGTGGGCAGGTTGCGCCCCCCGTTCGCCGACGACATCGCCCACTATGAGAAGCTGCTCTCCGGTCACACGCGGCTGGAGCTCGTCGAGGTCCGTGACGACGCCGCGGTCGCGCGGCGCCTGCCGGAGCGGGCGTTCGTCTCCCTGCTGGACGCCGAAGGTGAGCGCCTGGACTCGGTGGCGTTCTCACGCTGGTTGGAGGACCGGCGGATGAGCGGCCGCGACCTGTGCTTCGTCGTCGCCGGTCCGTTCGGGGGATTGTCGCTGGAACGCGCCGAGCACCGTCTGTCGCTCGGTCCGATGACGATGCCCCATCAGCTCGCCCGCGTGGTGCTGCTCGAACAGCTCTACCGGGCCCACAAGATCCTCGCCGGCGAGCGCTACCACTATTAAAGGGGGCCTCATGTCCTCGCTGAGCCCCGAAGATCTCGACGAGCGCCGTCGCCACCGCGCGCTGGAGCAGCGCCACCGTTCCCGGCGCGAGCTGTCGATGTTCACCCGCCGGCTCGCGTGGCTGCTCGTGGCGCTCGTCGTGCTCGTGATCGTCGGCTCGGTCGCGTTCACCATCACCGACGGGGTCTCGCTCGCCTACGGCTTCGTCTGGACGCTCGACACGGTGACGACGCTCGGCTCGATCCAGGACCCGCATGCGGCCGCCGGACGGGTCGTCGTCGTCGGCCTGGAGCTGTTCGGGATCGGTACGCTCTTCTACGGTCTGGCGACGGTCGCGGAGTTCTTCGTGTCCGGCCAGCTCAGCGGCCTGCTCGAAGAGCGACGTTGCCAGCGCATGATCGACTCCTACTCCGACCACGTCATCGTCTGCGGCTTCGGCCGCGTCGGCCGCCAGGTCTCCCGAGACCTCCTGCGGGCCGGGATCTCCCACGTCGCGATCGACGCCGAGGCCGGCAACCGGGAACCCGCGGAGTCGATGGGGGTGACCTTCATCGAGAGCTACGCCGCCGACGACGAGGTCCTGCTCGCGGCCGGGATCGAGCGGGCCCGCGCGGTGATCGCCTGCGTGGACTCCGATGCCGACAACATCTTCATCGCGCTGACCGCCCGCGAGCTGGCGCCCGATGTCCTGATCGTTGCCCGGGCGTCCGCCGACGACGTCGAGAAGAAGCTGCGGCGGGCGGGCGCGGATCGGGTGATATCCCCCTACAAGACCTCGGGTTCGGAGATGGCCCGGGTGGCGCTGCATCCCCAGGTCGGCGGTGCGCTCGCGGTCGCCGACTACCGCATGGAGGAGATCGACGTGCCCGCGGCGTGCCCGGGCCTCGGGCGCACCGTGGAGGATGTCCGCGGCGATGCGGTGGTCGTCGCCGTGCGCCACCACGACGGTCGCTTCGAGCCCCAGCCGCCGCCCGACTCGGTGATCGAATCCGGCGACATGCTCGTCGCGATCGGCCGACCGGAGGCGCTGGAGGCGTTGGAGAGCCAGTTTGAGTCGCCGTCGCCGCTGCGGTCGTCATGACCACCGTGGACCCCGGCTCCCCGCTCGGCGCGCTGCGCGAGCTCGTCGCCGCCGCGGCGCTCACCGTCCGCGGCGATGCCGGCCCGCCGCCCGCCGGCCTGCGCGTCGAACGCCCCAAGCGGGCCGGCCAGGGCGATTACTCGACCAACGCCGCGATGCTGCTCGCCCCGGTGCTGCAGGCCCCGCCGCGGGAGATCGCCGAGCAGATCGGGACGGCGCTCGCCGCCGAGCTCGGCGACGATCTCGTCAGCTACGAGGTCGCGGGTCCCGGGTTCGTCAACGTCACGCTCGCCGACGGCTGGTTTCGCCGCTCCCTGCGGGCGGTGCTCGACGCGGGCGCGCGGTTCGGCGCCGGCGGCGCGAGCGCCGAGGCGACCGGGGTGGAGCGGATCCTCCTGGAGTTCGTCTCGGCCAACCCGACCGGACCGGTCGTCGCCGCCAACGGCCAATCGGCCGCCTATGGAGACGCACTGGGCCGGATCCTCGCCCACCACGGCCACGAGGTCTCACGCGAGTACTACTTCAACGACGCGGGCGGTCAGATCACCCGCCTCGGTCAGTCGGTGATCGCGCGCGCGCAGGGCTTGCCGGTGCCCGAGGACGGATATCAGGGCGAGTACGTGGCCGAGCTGGCGGCGCAGATCCCGGGCGCCGGTGAGCTGTCGAGCGCCGAGGCGGGTCAGGCGGCGGTGGCCCTGCTGCTCGTCGCGATCAAGGCGACGCTCGAGGACTACGGCGTCCACTACGACGCCTTCTTCAGCGAGCGCACCGTTCACGAGGGGTCACCTTCGTTCGTCACGCGGGCGCTTGAGACCGTCGCCGAGGGCGGGTTCTCCTATGAGTCCGACGGTGCGCTGTGGCTGCGCTCAGACGATTTCGGTGACGAGAAGCCGCGGGTGCTGCGCCGCTCCGACGGCGAGCCGACCTACCTGGCCGGTGATCTCGGCTACCTGCTGGAGAAGATCGAGCGCGGCTACGACCGCCAGATCATCCCCGTCGGCGCCGACCATCACGGCTACGTGCCGCGGATGAAGGCGGCGTTCGCCGCGCTCGGCGGCGATCCCGATCGCCTGGAGATGCCGATCCTGCAGTTCGTGCACCTCGTCGAGGGCAACCAGCGCGCGGCGTTCTCCAAGCGCCGCGGGGACTTCATCACGCTCGAGGAGCTCGTCGCGGAGATCGGCGTCGACGCGACCCGGTTCTTCATGCTCCAGCGCTCCCACGATCGCACCGTCGATCTCGACCTCGAGCTCGCGCGCCGGGAGTCCAGCGAGAACCCCGTGTACTACGTGCAGTACGCGCACGCCCGGATCGTCACGATGCTGGCGCGGCTGCCGGCGGCGCGGGTGAGCGAGGCGCTGTCGGGGTCCGGTTGGGATCAGGAGACGATCGCGCCCGCCGAGCGGGAGCTCATCAAGACGCTGCTCGCGTTCCCCGACGAGGTCGCCGAGGCGGCGCTGCGGCGCGGACCGCATCGGATCGCCACCTACGCGCTGGAGCTCGCCCAGACCTTCACCGCGTTCTACCGAGACTGCAAGGTCATCGGGGCCGAGCCCGCCGGGGTCGAGTCCTTCCGGGTGGCGCTGTCGCAGAGTGCGCGTGAGGTGATCGCACTCGCGCTGTGGCTGCTCGGGGTGAGCGCGCCGGACTCGATGTCCCGTGAGGGGGGCGAGGGCGGCGCTGGGGAGGACGAGCTCGGCGCCGCACCGGATGCGGGTACCGCGTCCGGTCAGGCCTGACGCGCGAGCTCGGCGTCGAGCCGGTCGGCATCCGCATCGCTCAGGGCGGGCGCGACGGGGTCCGGCGGTCGCTCGGCGCTCTGACGGGCAGCGCGCCGGCGCCAGCGCGGGATCGTCACCGCGACCGTGACGACGCCGAGGGCGATCACGACTCCGGGGATGATGTAGGCGAGCAGGTTGAAGCCGTGGGCGGGTGGATCGGCAAGTACGCCGGGCCCGTACTGACTCACCATCACGCGCTTGATCTGAGGCAGGCCGTCACCCTTGGCGATCAGCTGGCGCAGGATGCCGTTCTCCTGATAGGCCTCGTCGGAGCGCGCCTCGTTGAGCGGCTCGTGACAGAGGGTGCACATGAAGTCCTGCTGCACCTGGGGGAGGGAGAGATGGCTGGATCCGACGGCGAGCGCGGGAGCGGCGCAGCTGACGAGCGCGACGAGCGTCGCGAGCAGCGTCGCGGCGAGCGCCCGTCGTCTCACGTCTGCGCCCGCACGATCGGCATCAGCGTCTGATTGATCCACTGCTGGGTGAGCACCGTGCGCCGGATGGCCATGATGTGGCCGGTGCGGTTGATCACGAACGTCTCGGGGACCGCGTAGGTGCCGAAATCGTGGACGAGCGTGCCGTTGACGTCGCGCAGCACCGGATAGTGCAGGTCATAGCGGCGGTCAAAGCCCTCGGTCGAGGAGGAGGCGTCCTCGTAGGTGATGCCGACGAAGGTCGCGTCGTGGCGGGCGAGCACCGCCTGGGTGCGCCGCACCAGCGGCGACTCGACCTTGCAGTCGGTGCACCACGAGGCGTAGATGTTGACCACGAGCAGCTTGTGCTTGAAGGAGGCGAGGTCCGCCGTGTGGTTTGCGCCGAGCACCGGCAACGCCGCGTCGTAGCCCGGGATGACGGGAGACTGCCCGCGTGCCACCTTCGCGTCCAGCGATCCGGTGTCCGCATGATTGGACACGCTGTAGGTGAGCAGCACGATCAGCAGAACGGCGGCGGCGAGGACCGCGGACGGGATGACGAACTTCTTCATGCTGGACCCAGATGGTAGAGACGCCCGGGACCGCTGCGCGCCGGACCGGGCCAAGCGCCCCGGGTTCGTCACCGAGCGGACGCGCTTCGAAGGGCCGATTAGACTCCGCCGACGTCGCGAACGTAGCTCAGTTGGTAGAGCGTCGGCTTCCCAAGCCGAAGGTCGCGGGTTCGACCCCCGTCGTTCGCTTCAAGAAAGTC
>CAZZWJ010000064.1:1062-11114 GCA_964657875.1 uncultured Solirubrobacteraceae bacterium | reverse complement strand
GTCCCCGGGCGCACGGGGTGGCCGAACTGGACGAGGCGATCCGGGCCAACGCGGCCGCGGTTGGCGCGCTGGTGCTCGATCTCGGCGACTTCGGCGCCCGCAACCACGTGATGGTCGATCACGTCCATCCGACGGCGTTCGGGCAGGTCGCGATCGCGCGGCGCGCCCTCGCCGTGCTCGGCGCCGACGGCGTCCCGGTCCGCGTCGACCCCGTCCGGCTGATCGCCCCCGACGACCGATCGCGACTGCAGGCGGCGCGGGGGGACTGGATCTACGTCTACCGCGATCTCCAGCAGCGCGGGCGGATCGCGCGGCTGCGGGTCCTGCGCCGGGGATGACGATCCGCGGGGGTCGTGGGTGCGTTCAGCGGCCGGGGGGCAGCCGACCGGCCTCGTCGCTCGCGTCGCGCAGTCGCCGACCCAGCGCCGGCGTGAGCGCACCGTGATCCAGCTGCCAGCGCCAGCTCGCACCGGTCTGGCCGGGCTGGTTCATGCGGGCCGCGGAGCCGAGGCCGAGCACGTCCTGGGCCTGGATCATCGCCAGCTCGGCCGGCGAGGAGAACGTGTAGCGGATCAACCCCCACCATGGTGAGCGGGGTTCGGCGAAGCCCGCGGCGGCGACCTCGCCGAGCACCGTCGCGCGCATCGGGGGGTCGAGGCCGTCCAGCCAACCGCGCAGGGTGTCCTGGTCGTGGGTGCCGGTGTAGACGAGCCGGTCGCGGGTGTGGTTGGCCATCCGGTGGGGGCTCGCGGGGTCCGCGGGGTCCATTCCGAACTGGATGACGAGCATCCCGGGCAGGCCGAGATCGCTGCGCAGCCGCTCGACGGGCTCGGTGATGACGCCGAGGTCCTCGCCGACGAGCGGCAGGTCCAGCGGACCTCGCCAACCCGGCCGCGCGCCCGCCCGACGCGCGGCGGGCGTCGGCGCCAGGTCACGCTGCAGCGCCCGGAACAGCCCCGCCCCCGGTCCGCGACGCCAGTGCCCGCCGATCGCGGTGCGCGCCCAGGCGGGGACCGCCCAGTAGGAGACCAGTCCGCGGAAATGGTCGATGCGGGCCATGTCGAAGAGCTCGAGCGTGCGCCGGACCCGCGCCACCCACCAGCGATAGCCCCGGCGCTGCAGCGCGGGCCAGTCATACAGCGGATTGCCCCACAGCTGACCGGTGTCCGAATAGGTGTCCGGCGGAGCCCCCGCGACCCAGCCGTCCTGGAAGAGCTCCGGGTGAGCCGCATGGTCAGCACCCCCCGGGGAGACGTAGATCGCGACGTCGCCGAAGATCGACACCCCGCGCTCGGTCGCGTAGCGGCGCAGCGCGCCCCACTCGCGATCGAAGCGGACCTGGTCGGCGATGCTGCGTTCGGAGTCCGTGGCCGCCCCACGCGACGAGAACCGCTCCCAATCGCCGATCCAGAACGACTCGCGCTCCCGGAAGTCGGCGATCTCGCCCGCCGAGACCGGCGCCCGCGGCGACTCCAGGAACCCCGGCCACGCGGCGAACGCCGATGCGGACTTATACGGCGAGCGGTAGCGGTCGGGAGGTCCGAGCGGCAGCACCTGCCACCAGCTCTGGCCGGCAGCGGCCAGCCAGTCGACGAAGCGGTACGCCTCCGGCCCCAGCCGCCCACCGGGCAGCGAGGTGAGGTGCAGCTGCACGCCGCTCGAGCGCGTGAGTGAGGTCACACCCGGCCTCGCAGCCGACCCGGGCGCGCCCCGGCGGGCGCGATTCGCGCCGAGGGCTCGCCGTCGCAGATCCCCCGCATCGGTGCTGAAGAGTTCACGCGACGGTGTTTACCTCATGGCCGGTCCGGGATACCGTCGAAGTGTGCCCGACGCGTCACCGACCGGTCCGCCCCCGCGGCGGATCGTCATCCAGTATCCCTCGCCGGCCGTCGACGACGGGCGCTATCCGATCAAGCGCTGCGTCGGTGACGTCGTCGAGGTCTCCGCCGACATCTTCCGTGACGGCCACGAGCCGCTGCGCGCGGTCGTGCGCAGCCGCGACCCCTCCGGCCGCACGCACGAATCCGAGCTGCGGCGCGTCGACGCCCAGCTCAACGGCGTGCGCTGGGCCGGTGCCTTCACCGTCGACACCGAGGGACGGTGGGAGTATCAGATCGAGGCGTGGACGGATGTCTGGGGCGCCTGGCGCGACGAGCTCTCGCGCAAGGTCGCCGCCGGTCAGGCCGATCTGTCCGGTGAGCTCTCGGAAGGCGTCGTGCTGTTGGGCGCCGCCGCCGGTCACGCGGCCGCTCACGGCTCCGATCCCCAGATCGCCGCCGAGATCACGGCCGCCGCCGACCAGCTCGGCGACCCGGCGCTGCCCGACTCCGCCAAGCACCTGATCGCGCTCGGCGAGACGCTCAACGCCGCTGTCGAGGCCGACCCCGAACGTCACGGCAAGGTGTGCCTCGAGCACTCGCTGATCTGCGAGGTCGACCGCCTGCGGGCCCGCTTCGGCGCCTGGTATGAGATGTTCCCGCGCTCGTGGGGCGGACTGGCCGGCGTCCAGGCCCAGATCCCCAAGCTCGCCGAGCTCGGCTTCGACGTCGTCTACCTGCCGCCGATCCACCCGATCGGCCTCACCAACCGCAAGGGCCGGGACAACTCGCTCACGGCGGGCCCGGGCGACCCCGGATCCCCATGGGCGATCGGCGACGGGAGCGGTGGCCACGACGCCATCCACGCCGAGCTCGGCACCGACGCGGACCTGAGGGCGCTGGTGGCCAGCGCCGCCGAGCACGGGATCGACATCGCGCTGGACTTCGCGATCCAGGCCTCGGCCGACCACCCGTGGCTCACCGAGCACCCCGAGTGGTTTCATCGCCGCCCCGACGGCACCCTGAAGTACGCCGAGAACCCCCCGAAGCGCTACCAGGACATCTACAACGTCAACTGGGACTGCGCGGACTGGCGGGGGCTGTGGGACGCGCTGCTCGCGGCGGCGCTGAAGTGGGTGGACTGCGGAGTGCGGGTGTTCCGCGTCGACAACCCGCACACCAAGCCGTTCGCCTTCTGGGCGTGGCTGATCGACGAGATCCACGCCCGGGCGCCCGACGTCCTGTTCCTCGCCGAGGCGTTCACCAAGCGCTCGGTGATGCGCCACCTCGGGAAGATCGGCTTCTCGCAGTCCTACACGTACTTCACCTGGAAGAACGGACGCTTCGATCTCACCGAGTACGTCTCCGAGCTGGCCTACTCCGGAGAACAGGATTACTTCCGCCCCAACTTCTTCGCCAACACCCCCGACATCCTGCACGAGTACCTGCAGAACGGGGGACCGCCGGCGTTCGAGGCGCGGCTCGTCCTCGCCGCCACGCTGTCGCCCAGCTACGGCATCTACTCAGGCTATGAGAACTACGAGAACGTCGCGGTGGCGGCGGGGTCGGAGGAGTACCTGCACTCCGAGAAGTTCGAGGCCCGCGAGCGGACCCTCGACGGCCCGCTGCTGGGCCTCATCGCCCGCATCAACGCGATCCGCCGGGCCCATCCGGCCCTGCAGGAGCTCTCCAACATCACGTTTCTGGACACCGGGAACGACGGCCTGATCGCCTACGCCAAGCGCAGCGACGGCGATCTCGTGGTGTGCATCGTGTGCCTGGATCCCCACACCCCCCAGGAGGGGATGGTGAACCTGCCGGCGAGCCTGGGTCTGGCCCCGACCTTCGGCGTGCACGACGAGCTCTCCGGAGAGGACTACCGCTGGCATATCGGGCAGAACTTCGTTCGGCTGGCTCCCGGCTGGCGCATGGCCCATGTGATGACGGTCCAACGGTGAACCAGAGGAGTGCCTGACATGTCGGTGGGACCCCAGACCCTCACGCACCTGCTTGCCCGCGAGTCACGACCCGGGGGGCGTGGTGCCGCGTCGGGCGACGAGCCCACCGGCACCCAGAACACCGCCTGGTTTGAGCCCGAGCCGCTCTGGTTCAAGCGCGCGATCTTCTATGAGATCCACATCCGTGGCTTCTATGACGGAAACGGAGACGGCTCGGGGGACTTCCGGGGACTGATCGAGAAGCTCGACTTCCTGCAGTGGCTGGGCATCGACTGCATCTGGCTGCTTCCGTTCTTTCAGTCACCGCTGCGTGACGGTGGCTATGACATCTCGGACTTCACCAAGGTGCACCCCGACTACGGGACCGTCGACGACGTGCAGGAGCTGATCAACGCCGCGCACGCCCGTCGGATCCGGATCATCGCCGACCTCGTGATGAACCACACCTCCGCCGACCACCCGTGGTTTCAGGAGTCCCGCTCGAGCCCCGACAACCCCAAGCGGGACTGGTACGTGTGGTCTGACACCGACGAGAAGTACCAGGATGCGCGGATCATCTTCACCGACACCGAGTCCTCCAACTGGACCTATGACCCGGTCGCCGGCGCCTACTACTGGCACCGCTTCTTCTCCCACCAGCCTGATCTCAACTACGACAACCCCGAGGTCCACGATGCGATGCTCGGCGTGCTGCGCTTCTGGCTGGACATGGGGCTGGACGGGTTCCGGCTCGACGCCGTGCCCTACCTGTATGAGCGTCAGGGCACGATCTGCGAGAACCTCCAGGAGACCCATACCTTCCTGAAGAAGGTCCGCCGGGAGGTCGACGCGCACTACACCGACCGGGTGCTGCTCGCCGAGGCCAATCAGTGGCCCGCTGACGTGGTGGAGTACTTCGGCGACGACGACGAGTGTCAGATGTGCTTTCACTTCCCGGTGATGCCGCGGATGTTCATGGCGGTGCGCCGTGAACAGGCGACACCGATCTATGAGATCCTCGAAGGCACACCGTCGATCCCCGCCGGGTGTCAGTGGGGTCTGTTCCTGCGCAACCACGACGAGCTGACGCTCGAGATGGTCACCGACGAGGAACGCGACTACATGTACTCCGAGTACGCCAAGGATCCGCGGATGAAGATCAACCTCGGGATCCGCCGCCGTCTCGCGCCGCTGCTCGACAACGGCCGCGACGAGATCGAGCTGATGACCGCGATCCTGTTCTCGCTGCCCGGCTCCCCGGTCCTCTACTACGGCGATGAGATCGCGATGGGCGACAACATCTTCCTCGGCGACCGTGACGGCGTCCGCACGCCGATGCAGTGGACCGGCGACCGCAACGGCGGCTTCTCGCGTGCGGACTTCGCCCAGCTCTACGCGCCGCCGCTGATGGACCCGGTGTACGGCTATCAGGCGGTCAACGTCGAGGCGCAGCTGCGCACGCCGACCTCGCTGCTGCGCTGGATGCACCGCTTCATCGCGCTGCGCAAGGAGCACCCGGTGTTCGGGCTGGGCACCTATGAGCCGATCACCACCTCCAACCCGCGGATCTTCGCGGTGCTGCGCCGCTACGAGGACGATCTCGTGCTGTGCGTGCACAACCTCGCCCGCTCCGCGCAGGCGGTCGAGGTCGACCTCTCCGCTCAGGCCGGCCGCTACCCGGTCGAGCTGTTCGGACGCAGCCGCTTTCCCCGGATCGGCGATTTGCCCTACCTTCTCACCCTGGCACCACGCGGCTTCTACTGGTTTCAGCTCGTCGAAGAGGGAGAGGAGGCCATCTAGCGATGACCGAGGAGAGCGCCACCACCCACCCACTGCCGCCACTCGACCACGAGGCCGTCGGCGCCTGGCTGTCGACGCAACGCTGGTACGCCTCGAAGTCGCGTCCGATCTCACATCTGGACATCGAGGAGGCGGTCGAGATCTCCGCCGACCCGTCGCTGCTGACGGTGCTCGCGCAGGTGCGCTTCGCCACCGGCGCCCATGAGCTCTACCAGCTGCCGTTGTCGCTGCTCGACTCCAACGCGGTCGGCGACCGGCCGGTCGTCGCCAACTCCGGCGATGGGCGCGTCGCGGTCGACGCGGTCGCCGATCCCGAGCTCGCGCGGCTGCTGCTGCGGGCCATGGACGACGGGTTGTCAGTCGACACCGGCGACGGCTGCATGCGCTTTCGCCACGTACAGCACACCGGTCCCCTGCCGCTTGACCACGCTGCCCGGCCGATGGGCGTCGAGCAGTCCAACTCGTCGATCGTGTTCGGCGAGGAGACGGTGCTGAAGGTGTTTCGCCGCGTCGAGCCCGGGATCAACCCGGAGCTCGAGATGCTGCGCTTCCTCACCGCCCGGGAGTTCCCGAACATCGCCACCCTGCGCGGTTGGTATGAGTTCGAGGGGCGCTCCCTCGCCGCCACGCTCGGCGTCGCCCAGCAGTTCCTGCCCGACGCGATCGGCGGCTGGGAGCTCGCGCTCACCCAGATCCGGGAGGATCCGGCGGCGTTCATCGCCCAGCTGGGGACGCTGGGCCGGGTCACGGCCGAGCTGCACAACACGCTCGCCTCGGACTTCGGCGACCCCGCCTTCGCGCCCGAGGAGCCGAGTGCCGAGGCGCTGAGCCTGCTCGTGGCGACGATCGACGAGGACATCGAGCGGATGTTCACCCGGCTGCCCGACGACGAACGGGTGGCCCCGATCGCGGGCCGCGGACAGGACGTGCGTGAGCACATCAGCCAGCGCGCTCAGCTCGGCGTCGGTGGCCGCGCGATCCGCACCCACGGCGACTACCACCTCGGCCAGACCCTGCTCGTGCCCGGTGAGACCGATGCGGCAGGGACCACCTCGGGGGAGTCCACGGGGGGCGGACCGCCCCGTGGATGGGTGATCATCGACTTCGAGGGCGAGCCCGCGCGGCCGCTGTTCGAGCGGCGGCTGAAGACCTCGCCGCTGCGCGACGTGGCCGGCATGCTGCGCTCGTTCGCCTACGCCACCTCGGCGGTCGCGATCATGCACAACCATCCCGCCCCCGGCCAGTTCGAGGACCGGGCGCGCCAGACGTTCCTGGAGCAGTACTTCTCCACGATCGAGCCGTCGCTGCTACCGGCCGGCGAGACCGGGGTGCTCAACCTGCTGGCCATCTTCGAGCTCGAGAAGGCCGTCTACGAGCTGCAGTACGAACTCGACAACCGACCCGACTGGCTGCCGATTCCGGTGGCCGGGATCGCCCGACTCCTGGAGACGGTATGACCCCGCCCGCCCGCCGCGCCGACGCGGCACCCGCCCCGACCGACCCCCCTGCCGCCGATCTCGACGCGCTCGCCCGCCGCGAGCACCGTGACCCCCACTCGATCCTCGGTGCCCATCCGAATGACGCGGGCACGGTCATCGTGCGCGCGATGCGGCCCGCCGCGCAGGCGGTGTCGGTGCTCGTCGACGGCGGTCGCGGCGAGCCGGTGGCGCTGGAGCAGATTCACCCCGCCGGGATCTTCGCGGGGGCGGTGGCGGGCTCGTTGCCCCTCGACTACCGGCTGCGCGTCGAGTACGGCGGGGACGCGACGTTCACGTTCGCCGACCCCTATGCGTTCGCGCCGACGATCGGCGAGCTCGATCTGCATCTGATGGGCGAGGGCCGCCACCAGGCCACCTATGAACGCCTCGGCGCTCACGTGCAGGAGATCGACGGCGTGCTCGGCACCGCGTTCGCGGTCTGGGCGCCGTCGGCCCGCGCCGTCTCGGTCGTCGGGGAGTTCAACTCCTGGGACGGGCGCATTCACCCGATGCGCTCGATGGGGCAGGGCGGGATCTGGGAGCTCTTCATCCCCGACGTCACCGAGGGCCGGCGCTACAAGTTCGAGATCCTCTCCGCCGACGGCGAGCTGCTGCTCAAGGCCGACCCCTACGCGCAGGAGACCGAGATCCCGCCGAAGACCGCGTCGGTCGTCACCCGGCCCACGCACGAGTGGTCGGCGGACGACGCCCGGTATCTGACCGAACGCGCGACCCGTCAGCCGCTCGGTGAACCGGTCTCGATCTACGAGGTCCACCTCGGATCCTGGCGGCTGAACTCGCTGGAGGACAACCGCCCGCTCACCTACGCCGAGCTCGCCGACGAGCTCTCGGACTACGTGATCGAGATGGGCTTCACGCACGTCGAGCTGATGCCGATCATGGCCCACCCGTTCACCGGCTCGTGGGGCTATCAGGTGACCGGCTACTACGCCCCCACCCCCCGTTACGGCTCGCCCGACGACCTGCGGGCGTTCGTGGACCGCATGCACCAGCGCGGCATCGGCGTGATCCTCGACTGGGTGCCGGCTCACTTCCCGCGCGATGAGTTCGCGCTGGCGCGCTTTGACGGCACCGCGCTGTATGAGCACGCCGACCCGCGGCGCGGCGCCCATCCCGACTGGGGCACGCTCGTCTTCAACTTCGGGCGCCACGAGGTCCGCAACTTCCTCATCTCAAACGCCCTGTTCTGGCTGCGGGAGTACCACATCGACGGGATCCGGGTCGACGCCGTCGCCTCGATGCTCTACCTCGACTACTCCCGCCGCGCCGGTGAATGGGTGCCCAACGAGTTCGGCGGCCGCGAGGACCTCGACGCCGTCGCGTTCCTCAAGGAGCTCAACGAGATCATCTACGCCCGGGAGCCCGGGATCATCTCCGCCGCCGAGGAGTCGACGGCGTGGCCGGGCGTCTCGCGCCCGACCTATCTCGGCGGCCTCGGCTTCGGCTTCAAGTGGAACATGGGCTGGATGCACGACACGCTCGCCTACTTCGAGCAGGATCCGATCTACCGCCGCTACCACCACCATGAGCTCACCTTCTCGCTCATGTACGCGTTCAGCGAGAACTTCGTGCTGCCGCTCTCCCACGACGAGGTCGTGCACGGCAAGGGGACGCTCTACACCAAGATGGGCGGCGCCGATCACTGGCAGAAGCTCGCCAACCTGCGCACCCTCTACGCCTACATGTGGGCCCACCCCGGCAAGAAGCTGCTGTTCATGGGGCAGGAGTACGGGCAGATCGCCGAGTGGTCGGAGGATCGCTCACTCGACTGGCACCTGCTCGAGTCCCCCGACCACGCCGGGGTGCAGTCGCTGATCCGCGACCTGAACCGCTGCTACCGCGAGGAGCCGGCCCTCTGGGAGCTCGACGCCGATCCGACGGGGTTCTGGTGGATCGAAGCCAACGACGCCGACCGCAACGTGATCGCGTTCGCCCGGCGATCGGCCGACAGCTCCCGGATGATCGTGTTCGTCGCCAACCTCTCGCCGGTCGTCCAGCACGGCTATCGCCTCGGCCTCCCGCGAGCGGTCCGCTGGCGCGAGGTGCTCAACACCGACTCCTCGTTCTACGGAGGCACCGACGTCGGCAACCTCGGCGGCGTCGACCCCGAGCCGATCCCCTGGAACGACCAGCCGGTGTCCGCCGAGCTCACGCTCCCGCCGCTGGCCGCGATCTGGCTCGTCCCCGAGGAGTAGGCGCCGGCGTCCCCGACGCTCGCGTGTCACGCCGCCGCCGGTTCTCCCCAACTCCATGGTGTGAGCCTTCCCGCCGCCACCACCCCGCCGGACGACGGCGTGAAGGGTGGCGCTGGGGACGAAACGTCCGGGTCCCCGTTTGCGGCGATCTACCGAGCCCACGTGGCCGCGGTCACCGGGTTCTTCGCGCGGCGGGGCGCCGACCCGCAGACGGTCGCTGACCTCGTTTCCGAGACGTTCGCGGAGGCGATCGGTTCGTTCTCGACCTTCGACCCGAGCCGTGGCAGCCCGCGGCCGTGGCTGTACGCGATCGCCCGGGCCGTCTACGCTCGCCACCGCGAGCGGGAGACCCGCGGCGATGCGGTGGTTGAGCGGCTCATCGGCCGCGTCGTTCTGAGCGAGGACGACATCGAGGACCTCGCGGCGCGCATCGACGCCCACCAGGCGGGGCGGGCGCTGCTGGAGCGCTGCGCGCGGCTGCCCGAGCGCGAGCGCCAGGCGATCGAGCTGGTCGACCTCGACGGCCTGACCCCTACAGAAGCCGCGGCCTGTCTGGGTGTCTCCGCCGGCGCGCTGCGCGTCCGACTGTTCCGTGCCCGCACCAAACTGAGAAGGGAATCGACATGACCCCTGGCTTTGAGGATTCACTCTGGATGCATCTCGTCGACACGCACGGAGCTGACCGGGCACGGCCCGCACCCACGTCGTCTGGGCGTGCGGGACGGCGACCGGTGCTGGTCGGCGCCGCCGTCGTGGGCCTCGCCGCGATCGTCAACGCGAAGATCGTCGGTCGGCTGGGAACGC
>CAZZWJ010000064.1:0-1052 GCA_964657875.1 uncultured Solirubrobacteraceae bacterium | reverse complement strand
TCGCCGCGATCGCGGCGACCGCAACCCTCGTGGTGAGCGCGACGAGCGCCGCGCCGCCGGCCTACGCGCTCACGCGGAACGCCAACGGCACCTACACGCTCACGATCAACGACGCGCTGACCGCGATCCCGCGGGTCAATGCGAGGTTGGAGGCGCTCGGAATCGACTCGCGACTGATCCCGGTCACCCCCGACTGCACGGCACCGAACACCGCCGGGCTCCCGTTGTTCGACTACGGCGATGGCGACATGAGCCAGACGATGACGATCGACAGCGCGAACATCCCCAGCGGATCGGTGGGATACATCGCCGTCGACGAGGTCTCGGCTGGTGACGTCGAGATGGCTGTGGGCACGACGGATAGACCCCTTCCGGCGTGCCTGAACTCTCACGTGGCGCCGGCGACGGCCTACCCCGGCCCCTGAGCGGTTCGCGTCGGCGAGAAGTGGTGCGGTCGGCCGCGCGCCGCGCGTGTGCTGTGCGGCCGGGCGTGTCGTGGAGCGCCCCGGGGCGACCGATCTCCTGTCCACACCGAGCGTTGCGAGCTGGTGGACAGGTTCACCGTCGCCGGCGACCATCATCCCTGTCCACAACCGCCGGGGCCCGGGGCGTGGACAGGTTCGTCGTCGCCGCGGCCGTCATCGCCGTCCTCAACCACCCGCGGCCTCGGCGAAGTGAGAGTGAGCATTTTTGCGGCAACAGTCATCAAAATCGCTCACGCCGGCGGTTTTGAGGGGGATCCACGAGTAGACGGCGCTCCAGATGTCGTGTCCCGCCCGATCGCCCTCCGGGTTTGTGAGGGGGGCCATCGGGTAGACCACCTCGGATGTCGACTCGCGCCCGCCCGATCGCCCCGCGTTCTCAGACGCGTCCGATCGCCGCCCGCGCTGCGGTCCGCTGAGCGCTTCACCCCGATGACCCCGGCCGCCGAGGACGCGCGCGTCGTCCACCCCTGGGAGCGCCCGCTCGGCGCGCGCCCGCTGGACGACGGCCGCGCCGAGTTCCGGGTGTGGGCACCGAGCGCCGAGCGCCTGGCGCTGCGGGTCGGCGAG
>CAZZWJ010000063.1:0-11248 GCA_964657875.1 uncultured Solirubrobacteraceae bacterium | reverse complement strand
TGCTTGTCCATCAGCAGATGCAGCTGATAGAAGGTCTCGCCGCGCATCATCCAATGGTGCTTCTTGTAGAGGTCGTGCAGGACCCGGGTGTCGGCCAGCAGCGTGTTGAGGCCGGCCGCCATTCGCGCCCGGTCGGCGGCCTTCAGGCCGATCGGGAGGTCCCGCATCTGATCGAAGCGCTGCACCTCGTCGCCGCTCAGATGCAGATGCGGCTGGGTCTGGGAATCCGTCGTTGACATCGGTCGATGCTCTCCTTCGAGCCCGCAGGGACTCGGTCGCTCGTGGGGTCGCTCGTCAGTCCTACCCGCTGTTGAACGTTTTGTCCCCGGCGTGACCGCGCAGAGCCGGGACGGTTCTCAGTTGCGCTCACCCGCCGGGCACCGGCCGCGCGAGCGTCCGGATCGGCGCGCGTTCATGGACGGCGACCGTCGCGACGGCGCCGTCCTCCCAGGGTCGCCGGTAGCTCCCGGGGGTGGAGCGGCTCGCACGTCCGGGCGTCCGGTTCTCCATCGCGACGAGCACCGCATATGCCATCTCGCCCAGGGCCCGCAGCGGCTGGTGGCGATTCTGGCGGGTACCGAGATCGCATTCGGCGAGCCCGTCGAGCCCGCAGAGACGCAGGGCGTCGACGAGAACGGCGATCTCCACGCCGTATCCGACCGGGAACGAGACCGCCTCCAGCAGGGAGCGGCGCGCCGCGAACTCTCCCGCGAGCGGCTGGGAGAATCCGGCCAGCTGCGGTTCCCTCAGGTTGATCAGCGGGCGCGCCATCAGCTCGGTGACCCGCCCTCCCTCATGGGGCAACACAACAGCACCATTGGTCAACGGGCGGTCAAAGGCCCCCTTGACCAGCGACAGTGAGCCATCGCCGAACAGAGGTCCGAGGAGACCCTGTAGGTGCAAGGGGTGCGGATCGCTGGTGTCCCCGTCCAGGAAGCAGACGATGTCGCCCCCGGTGACCTGCAGCGCCCGCCACATCGCGTCGCCCTTTCCGTGAGCCGGCCCGAGGTCCGCGACGAGCTCGTCCTCCTGCAGCACGCGAGCGCCTGTCGCGGCGGCGACGATGGCCGTCTCGTCCCGTGAGGCGGCGTCGATGACCACGAGTTCGTCGACGAGGCCGGCCGCGGCGAGCGGTGCCACGGTTTGGTCGACCACCCGACCGATGGTTTCAGCGCATTCCTTGGTCGGGATGATCACGGTGACCGATCGGTCGCGCTTGGCCGCCCGCAGACCCGCGAGACCGAAGGCGTCGGCTCGATAGCGCCGGCTCGCGAACCAGTCGGCGACGGCGAGGTCCACCGACGGTCCCGGGCTCAGGCCGCCATCGACCCGCGCCGACGTTCGGACCGTCACGGCTCTCGCCATGCGCCGCGGGCGGCGATCAGTTCGCCGCCCCGCTCATAGTCGACATCAGCCTCGTGGGCGAGCACGCCGACGAGCACGCCGTCGCGTCCGTAGTAGGCCGTGAACCCCCCGTCCGGCCGCCGCTCGAAGGACATCTCGTCGTAGCCGTCTCCCCACGCCGCGTACTTCAGCGTGTGGTCGCCGATCGTCGACCAGAAGCCGGGAACCGAGTCCCAGCGTGCCTCGACTCCGGCGGCGCTGCGACCGGCCAGCTCGCCCTGTTTCAGGGCGTCACCCCAGTGCTCGACGCGGACCGGGCGCCCGGCGGTCACGTTGTCGGCCAGGCAGACGTCTCCGGCCGCCCAGACGCCGGGCAGCTCGGTCCGCAGGCTCGCGTCCACGGGGATGGCGCCGTCCTGGAGCGTCGCACCCCCGGCCCGGAGCAGTTCGCCGCGCGGAGCCACACCGGTGGCCATGACGACGGTCGCGGCGCTCGCCTCGACCGTCTGCGCGCGGACGCGCAGCACATCACCCGTCCGCTCGATGCCCTCCAGGCCGCAGCTGAAATGCGCCCGGACGCCGTCCTGCTCAAGCCAGCGCGCGAGCTCCTGCGCCGGCCCCTCGCCCAGGCGCCGTTGGTTCGGCGCCGGCTCGTCGGAGATCAGGGCCACCGGATGGCCGCGGCGGCGCAGCGACACCGCGATCTCGCATCCGACGAACCCGGAGCCGATCACCACCACCGGATCGCCGGGGCCCAACCGCACCAGCAGCTCGCGCACATGATCCAGCGAGCGGACGACCCGCACCGCGGGATCGTCGCAGCCGGGCGCCGTCAGCCGGGTGGGCTCCGATCCGGTCGCCAGGACGCACCGCTCATAGGTCAGTCGGCGACCTCCGGCGAGGGTCACCTCCCGGTCGGTCGGGGCCAACGACACCGCCCGGCCACTGATCAACGCGACCGAGTTCTCGCCCAGCCACGACTCCGGCTCCATCGCCAGCGCGTCCTCTCCCATCTCGCCCCGCAGCAGTTCCTTGGTCAGCGGTGGTCGCCGATAGGGCATGCGGGCCTCGTCGCTCACGATCGCGACCCGCCCGGCGCCGTGGGCGTCGCGATATCCGCGCGCCGCCGACAAGCCGGCGGGGCCGCCGCCGATCACGAGCAGCGAGAATTCAGCGCTCATCGCGTCGGATCTGGATCAGGGGGAGCGCCGCGGGGATCCGGTGGCCCTACCCGCCTTGCCGACCTTCCTCACGTCTCGTTGCCTGCCGGCACGCGTGACGTGGGCGGCGAATCGCGAAATCCGTCGTGACCGAGCCGCCCGACCGTCTCCTCAGCCCGTCCGCAGCGTTCCCGGGGTGGACAGGGGGTGGGTCTGCTCGTGCGACTCGAGCCACTGGCGCCGGTCGGCGCCGCCGACGAAGCTCTGGGGGGTCTCGGCACCACGCCCGACCCGGTGACAGGGCGTGAAGATGGGAATCGGGTTGGCGCCGAGCACCTGTCCGAGGTGGTGGGCGGACAGGCTCTGGTCGAGCTCGTGGTAGGAGCGGCGCGACGCGTAGGGGATCGCCGTGGTCGTCATCAGCGCCGCCGCGGCCGGCCCGAGCGCGCCCCAGTCGATCACGCAGTCCGGGCGGGAGAGCTCGCCCGTGAAGTACCGGTCAAGGCCGGCGGCCGCCTGCGCCAGGTGTCCGCGAGCCGCGTGGCTGCCCCGTCGGCTGACGGCGTGTGCGCGCAGCGCAGCGACGTCGCCGTGGCCCTCGAACGCGAGACGGGTCAGACCGAGGGGGGTCGCGGCGAGCAGCAGCGGCCCGAGGGGGCTCGGCAGCTCCGCGCTGGCGACTCCGGCCGACCCGAGCGCGTCGGTCGGAGGACCGGACGCGATGATCGAGCGGGCGCCCGCGCTGAGCCCCGCGCCATAGGCGGTGCATTCGTCGCAGACCCCTTCAGCGCGCGTCTCGACGAGCTCCACGACGAATCCGGGGTCGGTGATGTCCCCCGGGTCCTGCCGGCCGGCGATGAGATCGAACACGCGCAGACAGAGATGGCAGCGAAAGTGGGCGTGCGCCTCGAGGTTCGTCTCGTAGCGGACCGGTTCGGGTGAGCCGAACGCGGAGAGCAGCCCGAGTTCGCTGAATTCCGCGAGCGTCGCGTACACGGTTCCGCGGCTGAGCTCGGTGAGCGATCGCGATGCCTGCGCGAAGACCTCGTCGGCGGAGAGATGCTCGCTGCGTCCGCCCCGGAAGATGCTCAAGATCGCCCTCCGCTGTGGCGTGCTGCGCATCCCGTGGGCTCGCAGCAGCTTGCCGGCGTCGTCGGGGGTCAGGGCCATCGGACCTCATTCTGGCGAGCGAAGAAGTTGTTTGCTGACCCGATCGACGGGTTAGGTACTAGTCAAGACAATGTCTTATCAAGGAGAAACTCTGTGATTCTGCGTATCGACCGTCTGCAGACCGCCTTGCCGCCGCCCTCGGACCCCGACCCGGTCGGCGCCTCCGCCGTCCAGGAGCTGCTGGGCGGTAAGTACGGCGAGATGTCGACGTTCATGAACTACACGTATCAGTCGTTCAACTTCCGCAACCGTCAGGGCGCTCGGCCGTTCTATGACCTGGTGGCCAGCATCGCCGCCGAGGAGTTCGGCCACATCGAGCTCGTCTCGGCGGCGATCAACACGATGCTCACCGGGGCCACCGAGGGCAAGCCGGGCGAGCTGGGAGACCTCTCCGGCGTCAAGGAGACCCGCAACACCCAGCAGTTCATTGCGGGCGGCGCGGCCACGATGGTTCAGGATTCGATGGGCAAGCCGTGGAACGGCGACTACGTGCACGCCTCAGGCGACCTGATCGGCGACCTCACGTTCAACTTCTTCCTGGAGACCGGTGCGCGCAACAACAAGCTCAAGGTCTATGAGATGGTCGACCATCCGGCCGCTCGCGCGCTGACCGGCTACCTGTTGGTTCGCGGCGGCGTGCATCAGGTCGCCTACGCCCGCGCTCTGGAGAACCTGACCGGCGCCAAAATGATGAAGCTGTTCCCGTCGCCGGCGATCCCGACCGACAAGATCCCAGAATGCCAGCCGCACATCGAGCGCGGTGAGCATCTGAAGCTCTACCGGTTCTCCCCGAGTGACTTCGCGGAGATCAAAGCCGTGTTCAACGGTCCGCATCCGGAAACCGGCGAGGAGCTGTTCGTCGCCGAGGAGGCGCACCCCGAGGGCGCACCGCCCTTTGATCTGCCGTCGGAGCCGGCCGTGTTCGCGCCCGGCCCGGACCCTGAGATGCTCGCTGAGGTGTCCGCCAAGCTGCGCAAGGCCGCCGGCCTGCCCGGTCAGCCCACCGGCACCGTCGCCAACGGGGACTGAGGGAGGCTGAGCGAGAGGTCAAGGACTCAGTCAGCGAGCAGCTGACCGACCGGCGGCGCTCTCCATCCGGGAGCGCCAACCGGTCGCCACGTTCAAGAGCGAAGGAGCCGGCATGGCTGAAAAGGCAATGGATGTCTATCTCAACGACCACCTGGCCGGCGCGATGCTGGGCAGTGACCTCGCCGCCCAGATCCGAGATCAGAATGAGAACACGCCGCTCGGAGATGTGATGCGGGCGCTCGCGCCCCAGATCGAGGAAGACCGTCAGACGCTGATCGGGCTCATGCAGCAGATGGACATCTCCCGCAATCCGATCAAGCAGGCCGGGGCGTGGGTTGCCGAGAAGGCCTCCTCCGTGAAGTTCGGCGGACTGACCTCGGGCGAGCCGGAGCTCGGCACGTTCATGGCCGTGGAGAGCCTCACGCTCGGAGTCAAGGGCAAGCTGAGCCTCTGGCGGGCATTGGCTGAGGTCGCCGATCAGCATCGCGCGATCGCCTCGGTCGATCTCGACGAGCTCATCCATCGTGCGCAGACCCAATACGACCTGCTCGAACACGAGCGGCTGGCCGCCGGCACGCGAGCGCTCAGTCACCCACCGTCTCAAACGACAGGACCGGATGCCCCTCACAGCCATTCTTGACATCGACGGAACGCTCGTCGACACCAACTACCAGCATGCGCTCGCGTGGTATCGGGCTTTTCGCAGGCACGGTGTGGTGATGCCGATCTGGCAGATCCATCGCGCGATCGGCATCGGCAGCGATCGCGTGGTGGAGATGCTCGCGGGCGAGAAGGTCGAGAAGGACCTCGGTGAGGCGCTGCGCGCTGCTCAATCCCCGCTGTATGAGGACATGATCGACGAGGTGGAGCCGATGCGGGACGCGCACGAACTGCTGCGCGATCTCAAGCGTGCCGGCCACCCCGTGATCTTGGCCAGCTCGGCGGAAGAGAAGGAGGTTGAGCACTACATCGAGCTGCTCGACGCCGGAGACTACGTCGACGGCTACACCACATCCGCGGATGTGCGGAAGACCAAGCCCGAGCCCGACATCGTGAACGCCGCGGTCGAGAAGGCCGGGGGCGGAGGGGCGGTCATGATCGGTGACAGCACCTGGGACTGCAAGGCCGCAACCCGTGCCAAGCTCCCGAGCATCGGCGTGCTGACCGGCGGCTTCTCAGAGCAGGAACTCACCGAAGCCGGGGCCACGGTCGTCTTTGACTCCGTCGGCCACCTCCGCGAGCACCTCAACACGACCGACCTCGAGACCACGGTGAGCGGCTAGTCAGTCACGGTGGTCGGTGGTCCTCAACGTGTCCGATGGGCGCTTGAGCTCTTGAACGCGTGAGCGGTCGGTCTCAGCCGCGCGCCGTCAGGGGATCGTTGACGAACGGGATGACGTGCGCGCCGTAGGCGGCGAGCGTCGCGTCCTGGGCGTCGTGCTGGAGGTAGAGGCCGAAGTGATCGACTCCGAGCCCCGCGAGCTCCCGGAGCCGCGCGATCTGCGTGGCCGGCGGGCCGATCAGGCAGAAGCGCTCGACGATCTCATCGGGCACGAACTCGGTGTGGGTATTGCCGCTGCGGCCGTGCTCGTTGTAGTCATAGCCCTCGCGGCCGGCGATGTAGTCGGTGAGGCTCTGCGGGACGCCGGCGCCCTCGCCGCCGTAACGGCTGACGATGTCGGCGACGTGGTTGCCGACCATGCCGCCGAACCAGCGGCACTGATCGAGGGCGTGGGCGCGCCCGCCGTCTGAGCCGTCGGTCACATAGGCGGGCGCGGCGACGCAGATCGTCACCGCGTCGGGATCGCGCCCGGCGGCGGCCGCGGCCGCGCGCACGGTGGCGATGCTCCAGGCGGTGATGTCGGGGTCGGCGAGCTGCAGGATGAAGCCGTCGCCGACCTCGCCGGCGAGCGCCAGTGCCCGCGGCCCGTAGCCGGCGACCCAGATCGGGAGCCGGCTGTGCGGGTTCCACGGAAGCCGCACGGTGCTGGCGCGGTACTCGGCCTCGCCGCCGTTGGCGAGGGCGCGGATGACCGCGATGCACTCGCGCAGGTTCGCGATCGTCACCGGCTTGCCGTTGATCACCCGGACCGCCGAGTCGCCGCGGCCGATGCCGCAGATCGTGCGGTTGCCGTACATCTCGTTGAGCGTCGCGAACAGCGACGCGGTGACCGTCCAGTCGCGGGTCGCCGGATTGGTGACCATCGGGCCGACGGTCAGCTTGTGGGTGCGGTCGAGGATCTGGCTGTAGATGACGTACGGCTCCTCCCAGAGCAGATGGGAGTCGAACGTCCAGGCGTGGCTGAACCCCCAGGTCTCGGCCTGCCGCGCGAGCTCGACCACGCGCGCGGCGGGCGGGTTGGTCTGCAGGACGACGCCGAAGTCCATGGTTTCAGGCCACTCCGTTCTCGGCGATCTCGTCCGCGCGGGCGAGCACCTCGCCCACCGTACGGCCGTAGGCGTCGATCGCGATCCGCAGCGCGGGCTCGGCCGAATCCTCGATCCTGGCGTGCGACAGCGGCGGGTCGGACTGAGCGAAGATCATCGCCGTCGGGACCACGCGGCCGATCTCGGTCGCGTCGTGGAGCGGGCCGCTCGGGATCGGCTCACCGTCACCACCGCCGGCGGCGCGGACGGCGTCGGCGGCGATCGCCACCAGAACGGCATCAAACGGGGTCGGCGCCGCGCGGAACACGGTGCGCACGTCAAGCGCGCAGTCGAACTCATCGGCGCTGTCGCGACAGGCGGTGAGCGCGTCGCCGAGCATCGCCGCCAGGACACCGGCGTCGAGATGGCGCTGGTCGAGCTGCATCACGGTCTCCCCGGCAACGGCGGTGATCACGCCCGGGGTGCAGTGCAGGTCGCCGACGGTCGCCACGCCGCCGCGGCTGATCGCGCTCTCGCGGATCGCCAACGCGGCCCGCGCGGCGGCGGCCAGCGTGTCTCGTCGCAATCGCATCGGCGTCGAGCCGGCGTGGGCGGCCTGGCCGGAGAAGGTCATCAGGTGGCGCTCGACGCCGACCGTGCCGCTGACCGCGCCGGCCAGACGGCCGGCGTCGAGCAGCACCGGTCCCTGCTCGATGTGCAGCTCGAGATACGCGATCGCCCCCTCACGGCCGGCGGCCGCCGCGCCGGCCCGGTCGAGGTCGATCCCGTTGACCGCCAGCGCCTCGCCGAGCGTGACCCCGCCCGCGTCGGTGAGCGTGCGCACGTCGTCGGGCACGAGGGTGCCGGCGCACGCCGAGGAGCCGATGAGGCTGCGCCCGAACCGCGCCCCCTCCTCGTCGGCCCAGTCGACGAACCGCACGCCGACCGGCGGCGGCTCGCCGAGCTCGGTCAGCCGGCGCATCGTCTCCAGCGCCGTCAGCAGCCCGAGCACGCCGTCGAGCCAACCGCCGTCGGGGACGGCGTCGATGTGGGAGCCGACGATGATGAAGCCGTCGCGCTCACCGTCCAGTGAGGCCCAGAGGTTCCCGGCCGCGTCCTCGGTGGCCGGCAGGCCGATCGCGTCCAACCGGCCACGTAGCCAGCCACGGGCCTCTCGCCAGCGCTGAGTCCAGGCGAGGCGGTCGGCACCCGCGAAGCGACCGCCGCTCTGGCCGGCGAGGGCGTCGAGATCGGCGATGACGCGCTCGGGATCGAGGTCAAGCGAGGTCACAGGCGGCGCGCCACGAACCGTCCGTGCCCGGGCGCGGAGACGATCTCCCCACGGTCATAGACGAGCGTGCCCCGGGAGAACGTGTGGCGCACGCTGGCCGATGCGGTCTCGCCCTCGTAGAGGTCGTAGTCGACATTCATGAACGAGTTGGCGACTCCGTAGTCCCGCGGGGCGGCCGGGTCGAGCACGACGATGTCGGCGTCCCTGCCCGGGGTGATCGAGCCCTTGCCGGTCAGCCCGAAGCGCTGGGCGATCTGCGTCGAGGTCGCGGCCACCAGCTCCGAGCGGGTCATGCGGCCTGTCATCACGCCCTCGTCCCACAGCTTGGGCAGGCGATGCTGGATGAGCGCCAGGCCGTTGGGGATCAGGCTGAAGTCCTCCAGGCCCCGCGCCTTCTGCTCGTCGGTGAACGGGCAGTGGTCGGTGGAGATGCTCTCGAGCACCCCGCGCCTGACGTAATCCCACAGCGGTCCCTGGTTGGCGGCATCGCGCAGCGGCGGCGAGCACACGTAGCGACAGCCCTCGACGCCGGGGCGGGCGAGGTCGGTGACGTCGTTGATCAGGTACTGCACGCACGTCTCCCCGGTCACGGGCGCGCCGCGACCCCGCGCGACCTCGATCTCGGCGGCGGCCGCCGCGCAGGTGACGTGGACCACGAACAGCGGCGCGCCGACGCTCTCGGCGATCCGGGCGGCGCGGCTGGTCGCCTCGGCCTCGACGAACTCCGGCCGGGTCAGCGCGTGGTGAGGCGCCGAGCGGTTGTGAGCGGTGAGCGCGCGCCTGACCAGCAGGTCGATGACGTCACCGTTCTCGGCGTGCACCATCGTCAGCGCACCAAGGTCGCGCGCCCGCTCCATCGCGGCGGTCAGCACGTCGTCGCGCGCCATCAGCTCGCCCTTGTAGGCCATGAACAGCTTGAACGAGCAGACCCCGGCCTCGGTCATCGCCGCCATGTCGTCGAGGACGGACTCGGCGCCGTTGGTGATCGCCATGTGGAAGCCGTAGTCGACATGGGCGGCGCCGGCGGCGCGCCCCATCCACTCATCCAGCGCCGAGCGCAGCTGATCGGGCTCGCGCTGGATCGCGAAGTCGACCAGGCAGGTCACCCCACCGGCCGCCGCCGCCCGGGTGCCCGTGTCGTAGTCATCGGAGGACATCATCCCCATGAACGGCATCGACAGATGGGTGTGGTTGTCGATCAGGCCCGGGAGCACGTAGCACCCGGTGGCGTCGACGACCGTGGTCGTGGATCCGGCCCCGCCCGCCGCGGTCAGGCGGCCCACCGCCGCGATCGCCTCCCCCTCGATCAGCACGTCCCCCGCGAACTCGCCGTCCGCCGTCACGACCGTTCCGCCTGAGATGAGCGTGCTGTCGGTCATGTCCGAGCGGCGCACCTTACGTGACGTCGCGCCGCGTGTACACCCCGGTCGACACCGCGTGGTACCCCTTGGCGCCGACCGTCCGCGCGAGCTCTGAGCGCGGGTCCTCACCGGCCGCGAGGCTCTGCAGGGCGCGGCCGAAGTCGTAGGCCGGCCACCAGCCGAGCTCCTTCCGCGCCCGCGTGTTGACGTACACGCGATCGATCCCCGGAAGCAGCGACCAGCCCCGCCGGGCGTAGATCTCGGCGCACTGCGGATACAGGCGCTCGATCACCGAGGGCAGATCGCCGCGCAGCGCCGGCAGGTCATCCCGGGCGAACGGCGACGTGGCGCTGATGATGTAGCGCCCGAAGCCGATCGCCGGCGCGCGCCGCCAGGCGATCATGTGCGCGTCGACGACGTCGGCGAGGTCGACGCGCCGGTAGAGCAGCTCGTTGACCTTGAGGTTCAAGTCGTCGTAGGCCGTCCGGCGGTCCTCGGCGTCGTCGCCCTCGGGGAAGAACCGCGAGGTGCGCAGGACCACGCACGGCAGGCCGTGGTCGCGGGCCACCAGCTCACACAGGTTCTCGGCCGCGGTCTTGGTCACCCCGTAGATGTTGCGGGGCACCGGCGTCACGTCCTCGGTGATCCATGCCGCGGGCTCGCCGTCGGCGGGGGTCAGCGCGCGTCCGAAGGTGCTGGTGGTGCTGGTGTAGACGAACCGGCCGACGCCGGCGGCGACCGCCGCCTGCAGCAGGTTCAGGGTGCCGGTGATGTTCGTGTCCACGAAATCATCGCGGGCGTGACTGGCGACGTGCGGCTTGTGCAGCGTCGCCGTGTGCAGGACGACCGAGACCCCGGCCATGCAGCGGCGCACGCACTCACGGTCGGTGATCGAGCCGACCACGGTCGTGTACGGCGACGGCACGATGTCGAGGCCGGTCGCCTGCTCGCCGAGCGCCCTCATCAGCGCCTCCCCGAGGTGGCCCGAGCTGCCCGTCACCAGAAACCGCCCCACCGCGCTCACACCCGCTGACGGAGCGTCGTCTTGAGCTCCTCGTCGCAGAACGCCGCGTCGATCGCCGTGAGGGTGATCTCGCGCAGATCCGACTCGCTCATGCCCATCCGCTCGCGGCACACCGCGTATTCGCCGGCGATGGTCGCGCCGAAGTACGGCGGATCGTCGGAGCCGAGCGTCACCCTCACGCCGGCCGCGCGCAGGGCCGGCAGCGGATGGCTCTCATAGTCGTCGTAGACGCCGAGCACGACGTTGCTCGTCGGGCAGGTGTTGAGCACGACCCCGCGCTCGGCGAGATCGCCGACCAGCCGCGGGTCCTCGGTCGCCCGGACGCCATGGTCGATCCGGGTGACCGGCAGGGTGAGCGCCGCGCGGACGCTCGGCGGGCCGGCCCACTCGCCCGCGTGGATCGTGCAGCCGAGCCCGGCCGCGGCGGCGATCGCGTAGGGCTCGGCGAATTCCTGGGCGGGGAAGTTGGCCTCGTCGCCGGCCATCGAGAACCCGATGACGT